>DAIDJJ010000092.1:0-10094 GCA_027451385.1 Spirochaetales bacterium
CACGTCAGAGGTCACAATGGCCTCTTGAAGCGTGATCGAAAGCGGCATATCGCCCACTTCCGAAATTACGTCGTCCCAATCCGTATGTGTTTTGGCAAACTCAGTGACCCGTTCTTGATGCTTTGAAACCTTGCTTTGGACCTCGCTTTTGGCGCGTTCTTCTGATGCTTTTTTCTCGTCGGCGACTTTTTTCTGTTCATATTTCCAGTCGGCAAGTGCTTCATAAAACGCTTCAGGAGTTTCAAAGTCCGTTGCAATTGGCTTTTTAGAAAGATCAAGATCGGTCTTTGTCTCAACTTTTGGCTTTTCTTCGACAGGTTTTTGTGTACGCAACGCTTGTTCGCGCCAGTACTCTTTTTCCCGTTCAAGATCGGCTTTTTGTTTTGAGAGTTTGTCAATTCGCTTTTGAAAGCCGCCTTTTTTCTTAGGCTTTCCCTCTGAAATCTCAGGCTCAGCTTCTAATTCTTCCTCGGCTTCAATTTCGGGCTCTTCGACCGCAGGCTCATCAATAACTTCCGGTTCAGTTTGTGCTTCCTCGGGAGTCTCGGTAGCTGCGGCCTCTTTTGTTGGAGTTTCCACTTCCTTCTTGGGAGCCAAACTGCCAAGAGCGGCGGTCACAGCTTCTTTTGAGTCGGTCGTGGATTCGATAGTGATTGGTGTCATGGTTGTGTCTCCATGGGTTGACCTGGCGAGGACCCACCAGTGGGTTGGTTTTGGTTTTGGTTATTTCCAGGAATCGCAGAGCCGCCGTTAGGCACTCCAGTTCCGTCGTCTATAGGTTGATTGGCCCCGAGCATGTCTAACCGCTTGTGGAGCACTTTCATCTCTTCTTGAAATGCGACCTGACCGTCTTTGGCGTTATGCTTTAAGAGCTCCAAGACCAAAGTGTTTTGCGCGCGCATCGCTTCAATGCGTTCTTTAGAAGCGTTTTCCATTTGCTTTGTCTCAATGACCTGAGAGAGTTTTTGAACTTCTTGGGAAAGGGCCTGGGTCATTTGACTATACTGCGCGAGCTTTTGCTGAACCTGCGGAGGCAATTGGGTTTGATCTTTGTCGTCAGCGGTTAGTTGAGGCGGCAAAGATTTTTTGATGCGGTCTGCAATCTCTTGAGCGCCGGGCCAATCCATGTGACGAACCATGATGTCGCCTGCGACCTGCAAGACTTGCGGGGCAGACCTTGCAAGGTCCAACATCGAGGCCACGGCCTCTTGTCGCTTGGTCTGATAGCTTGGGCCGGTGTCAACTGTGACGTCGTATGTTCCAGCGTCTAGGAAGTGGCCTTTTTGCTCGCCGGCTTCCTCAAAGATTTGATTTATCTTGACCTGATCAACTTCGCCGTCTTCGCCTAAGATGTGAATGGTCTGTGGCGTGTCGTAAACTTCGGGAATCCATTCAAGTAAAATTCTTCCAGTATGACGAAGTGATCTGGACAAGTTGTCGTTAAAATGAAAGTTTGAAACCTGCGCTTGGGCGTTTCGTCTTTGGATTGCAATGCCTGATGTTTCATTGGACCTGTTTCCAAGAGTCGCATCGTAAATCCCGGTGGTGGATTTGAGGTCTTCAATCGCCCCTTGCATCGCCATGCTCATGGCCTGGATCGGAGGCTCAACAGCTTGACGTTGGGGAGGGGGCGCAGGTTGTCCGTTTAGGTCAATTTGGTTGTATTCTAAATAGGCGTGGTTTTTGATGTTGGCTGTTTGCCATTTTTCTTCATAGCCTTCAAATTGCCCTGACGCGCCCACAAACGGCGCTTTGGGTGCCAGGGCAATCGTCTCGGCCATCGACGAAATCCAAAAGTTGTAATTGGTCTGGGGGTCCTTGGCGTGGCGGATGATGCCGGCGTAAACTTTTTTGCCGTCAACTATCTGTTCTTCGCCGATGATTGGAATAATTGGGATGTATTTGCCTGGGATGTCAGTGCGGTCCAGGATTTCAACGCCATTGATCTTGCACCATTTGATTTTTGGCAAAACCGTTTCGCGCTCTTTAACGACCTTGAGTTTTCGCTCTTTTAAAATTTCTGGAACGATTTGAGCTTTTTCAAGAACACTTCCGTCACTCAAAAGACAAACGGTTACGTCTTCAAAAACTTTGTAATAATATTCTGCGACTCTGACGGTGTTTTCTTGAATCCAACTGGGCCTGTTTCGGCCAAGGGAATCCCAGTCAGACATCGAAGACAAATCAGAATCCGGGTATTGTGCTTTGTATTCTTCATGTGAAAGGTCTTCAAAGATAAAACCCCACTGAATGTCAGAGCCGTCTGGTTGTTGAAAATAAGGGTCAACGTAGACAGAAAACCTGTCTTTGATCAGTTCAATTCGGATTTCTTGCTGGAAGGAAAGCGGGTCAACGTAGTCTGTGCGAAGCCTGTAATAACCAATCCCGCATTTTGTGGCCCACTCAAATCCCGTGTCGTAGGCGATGTCAGCACAAGACCTATACTCGACGTGTCGGACCATCCATTGATAGACCTTTGCCGTTTCAATGTCGGCTGCGTCGTCTACCGGGTTTACTTTTATTGATGGTCTGTTTTGGCGCTGATCATTTGTGATCTGTCTTACAAACTGAGGTATGCGGTTAACTGTGAGGCATGGGCGCTGATCAAGGGCTCTTGCCTGTTTGATTGCTGTTGGCCATTGCTCGCCGCACATGAACTTAAGGTCGTCAAGTTCAAGCGCACGGGTTATGGCTTCCGCTTCGACAGCAATTTCAAAGCGATCGTGAGCGAGGCTTAGAATTTCCTCGTCAGTTAATTTGTCTTGGTTTTTTTCGTCGAGTTTGTCTTTGTCTTGCGCCACATTTTAAGTCTCGGCGCATGTCACAGTTAATCTATTTTAACCGTCTGTAACCGCGAGTTAGAGTTGAATTACCGAAATGAGTGGAAGTCGTGCGGGACGTTGGGGTAGAAGGGATGTATGGATTTGAGAAAATTAGATGCGCTTGTGGCAGAACATATAATGGGCCTGTGGGTTCACAGAATACAAATTAAGATTGACGGACCTAAGGTTTGGATTAAGAGGGGCAACGGGCCCGTCACTTTAGATCCGCCTGAGGTTAGAACAATCTATCAATGCGCCAGCACAATCGAAGGATATCCTAGAGAAAATGTTCCACATTATTCTAGTTCGATGGACGATGTGATGGGCGTTTTACTTCGGTCAGAAATCTTGAAATATGGTGCGCTATTTCAAGATTCGGGAAGTAGGTGGGGAATCGGAAAGTGGTCAAACGCCTCTGAGATGGACGGCGAAAGGATATTTGCGGACTCCGTGCCTCTAGTGATCTGCGTCGCCGCTCTAAAGGACAAGGGAATTGATGTGTCGGAATGGGAAGTGGTGCTAGGATGATTGACGGGCGGGGAAGTGGCGATGGCTGCCTGGGGCATCGAGGCTGGCTGGGGCTGGGAAGTGGTGCTCGGATGATTGATGGAAGTGGGACTGGTGATGGCGCAGGTTTCGGGTCAGGTTGCGGCTCCGGTTTCGGTTGCGGCGCTGGTGCAGATTTCAGTTACGGTGCCGGTGACGGTTGGGAAGTGGTGCTGGGATGATTGATGGCCGGCGGCATGGGGACTGGACGCGACTCTGGCATCTGTTTTTCCCTTTGCTCGCTAAGATAAAGTCGCGAAAACGAAGATAAACTTCCGCCACTTGAGGCATTAAGGTCTCGTCGTAGCCGACACCATTTTCACCATTTATCGACTTATAAAATATGGGAGTCGTCGACTTCTTTAAGTCTTCGGAAATAAAGGGTTTTAGTGTTTCAGCCTGAAGAAATGAGGGTAACTCGTCGACGGTGCTCAAGACTCCCGTTCCGGCCTTTGGGGAACGTGATCTCCCAAGCGCTCGAAGAAAAGTGGATTGAGTAATTATTCTCGTGCCGTTGGGCAAAACTGCACAAGAGATTGGAACTGCCCCTATCTCAAAGGCGCCTTCATACGAAGCTGTTGGTACCGCTGAACCTGACGCAAACTGAGACTATCCCATCCAGCCAGACCCAAAACCGCCGGGCGTGACACTTCTGACAACTTTCTTTGGAATGCGCTTCGTGACTGGAAACGCGAAACTCAGAGCCAAAGCGTCAGCCCTGTTAGGTGACGGCATATTCCGGCCTTTCATATCTTTTTTTGACTCTAGCTGTATTTTCCCGTCAGCACGTGGAATTGCCTCTGGCGCTATCAATTCTTGATGTAAAACCGGATCGGCGGGAATCGAGCCGCCCTCTTTTAACCAGTCCCGCATAAGCTTCCACATTTCAGCGCGCTTATTTAAACAGCCAGGGTCAGTTGATGCGCCCGAAAACCAAACGATCTGCCATTTTCGCCCGAATGTTTTGCCGGCACTCACAATCCCAGTGCCATAGCCGCCGTCGATAAACACACAGTCGGCTTTTTCTTCGTCTTCAATCTCGGCAATGATGTTTGCAATTTGAATGTCATTGTCGTTTTTAGGAATCGTCCGCAATATCCGAAACGACAAACCTTGACGAATCGCAATGACCAATTCGTCATCACCTTCCCAGGCGGGGTCACAGGTTAAAATCTTTGGCGCAAAATTGAATTGCTCAGGGCGCAGTTCGCGACCATAGGCCGCATCAACGTCGGTTAGTGAAATGAATTGTTTAAAGCTCGCTGACGGGAAAAGACCACGAACACGGACTTTAACGAAGTCTGATTCTTCGCCGTAATCTTTAACCCATTGTTCGATTTTTTCTTTGTTAGTTCCTTCAACGGTTCTTGAATCAATCTGCCAGGTGAGCCAGCGGTGTTTAAACCTCCCGAAGCATTCTTTAAAGCGGCCTGTGTTGCGGGTAGGGTTTCCAAACACGAGCCAAATAATAACTGTGCCCTCATCAGTCAACGCACCTTCGGCCACGTCATACACTTTGTCTGAGATGGCCGATCCTTCATCAAATATCAGGACTATGATTTTGCCCTGGTTGTGAAGGCCCGCGAACGCTTCGGTGTTGTTTTCAGACCAAGTGACTGCGTCAAGACGCCACGACTTTTCTTTTGATTTCGAGGTTGAATGAATTGACGTGGCGTTAACTTTGAACCAATTTTTTGTAATCGACCGCTCAAACCATTTGCCAACTTCGGGCATTGTCTTTGTCCTAAGTTGGCTTTCAGTGTTCGCGGTCATTACAATCTTGGCGTCTTCAAAACAGGACATGGCCCAGCAGGACACCTGACCGATTAGCGCGCTCTTCCCAATCCCATGGCCTGAACTAACGGCAACCTGGATTGGTTGAAACCTTGTGGCCTTGTCTTTTAGTTTATCGGTCAAGGACTTTAAGACTTGGTTTTGCCATTCCCGTGGGCCTGATGTTTTCGCAAGGTCCTTTTCTCCCCACGGGAAGGCAAACTGTGCAAATCCTAACGGATCAAATTTGTAGGACAAAACCCTACGCTTGGTCTTTTCTTCAATTAAAGCGTCAAGACTAAGCGCGGGTTCCATGGATCATTTACGCTTACGTCCCGCAGAGGCAAGCTTTCCCATTTTCTTTGCGCCAAACTTCGCCCGTCCGATGGCGGCAGCGGCACCTTTCGCTTGTGACGCGGAATAACCTTCTTTTTTCTGAATCTTTTGGGCTAGATCCTTAAATCGTGTTCCGGTTCCAAGTTTTGGCTTTTTCATTTCATGACCTCATTTTGTCAAAAGGGTTGTTTGATTTCTTCTCGTTTGCTTTCATCTCAAAGAGTTTGGGGCTCGCGGTGTAGTTTAGAACCCGAAACTCAAGACACACGTCATGATTCGCGGTGGGCTTTGCAAGTCTCACTTTAAGCGTAAACTCGCTTTCACAGTGCGAACATTTGTATTTTGAAATCGTGGGCGTCATGCGCGATGGCTTTGTCACTTCGATTTTGTTCACTGCCATGCATCCGTTGCATCTATGAGGCCATTTGAGTTTCATTTTCTCTCTTTCATCAGCATTTTGATTTTTTGGTCCAGTTCGGCGTCGGAGATACTTGAAAGGTCAACTTTGCCGGAATGTTCGACTCTTTCCTTGAACATTCCAAGGTGTTTGCCCAAAAGTTCGCATGCCTTGAGCGCCGCAAAGCTTTCAAACTTCCATACGCCGGTTTCGTTTCCCTCATCGTCAAGGACTGGGACCCCTTGCATACATCGGTCACGAATGGCCTCGATGTCTTTTAGGATCTTTTCGGCTGTGATTTTGGTATTGTTTTGACGTTCGGACATCATCTCGTCGATTCGGGCCTTCACTTCAACATCTTTCAGCAATCGAGAACCTTGCGAATACGCAGTCCCGTCGCTGTACCCTGCACGTTTGGCCGCTTTGGTGGCGTTAAGGTCTTTGAGATATTCCTGGCAAAATTGTTCTTGTTTTGGCGTTAGCTGCTTTTTATCGGGGGTACCCATACCTTGAGTTTCGTCAGTTCTGAGAGAAACTCTAGCAGTTAATCCAGGTTATTCCCGAATAACCGAAATTGATGCTTGAAATTTACTTTGGTTAACCATGAAATGGGTTTGTGGACGTTACAAAAAGCACGATCAAGCCCGAAGATGTTCCCAGAAAACCCGCGACAAAGCGTTTTACTCGCAGAATTGGCATCGCGGTAACCGAAGAGATGTATCAGGCTCTTATGTACCTAAGGAGAGAGATGAGCATGGATATTTGCGAGCTTACCCGAATGCAATGGGATGACTTTTTGTCTCGGGTTGATGTTAAGGACGCGGGTTGAACGGCCCGATTGAATTCAAGACTGAAGGCGCGACTGGGCAATGCGGATATGATTTGGTGCATGATCAATGGCATGTTTCCTTCGTGGTGTCGCCACAAGCCTGCACGTTTAATGAATTTAAAGCATTTTTCGAAATTGCGTGTCAGGAGCTTATAAGAGCTCTTTCAAAAGATTTAACAGTTGCCGATCCAACGCCATGAAACAATCGTATTACTTGAGTCGGTGGTCCATTGCATTTGGCAAGAGGATTGATCTGTTCGGCTTCTTGCGACACCCCCAAAAACCGCTGTCCGAGTGACGTATGCGCCGGTGTATTGCCACAGATAGACCGCTCCGCCTTGGGTCAAAGGGAAAGTTGATTGAGGGGGACCATAGTTTTGAATTACATCGTCAATGTTTCGGCCAACATAGGATGCCATGACTTGATTCGTGCTCGGTGTTCCGGCGTTGGTGTTAGTAAGGCTTCTCAACTGAGCACATGCCGCAGTAAACAGAAATAAAATCATTACACATCTCATTTTTGGACCTCTTTAGGTAAAGGACGTGGGTTAAATTATTTCGTGAAGGTTTCCACTTCCGAAGCCGATCCAACGGATGTCGACACAGACAATGTGGAAGCGCCAACCGATGCTGTTCCGTTTTCAGTGACCGGGAAGTTTTGGCATCCTAGCGAAACTGGATTACCCCCCACCGAATAAGAGATAGAACAATTGACTGGCGTACATATCGCAGTTCCGGGAAGCTCTGTATAAGAATTCCCTGTGACGGTGAATGAAAAACTATAGTTGATCGCGCATCCGCCACCGCTGTATGTTGCCGTCGCACTTGTGCCATTAAGGTTTAAGTTTTCAGACATTCCAGAGATATTTTCCTGGGACCCGTTAACTGAAAGCCCTGTGAGTGTCCAATTACCGTCGTATTGTGACGCCGTCAGTCCAGCATTATTACCGTTTGAGCCGCTTGAACCGCAGGCGGCGCAGATCAGAGCGAAAAGAACTGAAAATGCTTTTCTCATTTTTCCCCCCTTTTTAAAGTTGCGAGACATAATTGCAATCCCCAATCCCCCCTTAAACAAATATATTTTACCTTGGTCGCGTTTGACCGCATGGATTCTGGCCATGTGGACAATCTTTGGACACCTTGTTAAATTAAAAGTGTGAAATATGAAGGCCTCATCGCATGGCTTTTAGAAGATCCAGCGGGGGCGAATGCTCTTCCCTCGCATATTGACAGGTCAATTTTACAGCTTGAAATCATTGAAAAGATGTCTGCCCTTTGCAGATTGTCGATCGAACTAGACGAAGATTCCCATGAGGTTTCAATGGCTAATATTATCCCTTTGCGGCCCGGGAGACCCGATTCCGCGTCAGAGACTTAATCAGTTCCAGGACCTTAGCACGTTCCGCCGGCAAAAGTTCTCCCCACGCGATCATATATTCTTGTGAAGGAGGCTGTTTTTGCTTGAGTTCAGCTATCTGGGATTTCAGAGACTCGATCGCGGTTAAAAGCTGATCAATGGCAGCGGTTTCGGGACCGATTGGCCTAAACAGCTCGGTTTCCGGCACCCCGAGGGCCGCGGCTATCGCCTCGAGATAAGGGCGTTCGGGCCAGCGGCGCCCAGTTTCGTAGAATTGAATGGTAGAAATGCCGGCCTTCTCGGCAAGTGCCTCCTGGGTCATTCCGGCTTTCTTTCTGAGGCGCTTCATGTTGTACGCCAAAACTTCAGCGATATCGGGCATATACCTCAACACTAACGCTACGCTACAATCCTCCCCCTTCACATAAGCAATGGCGTAGAAATATGTTGCAAAGTTCTACTTCTGTGTTAGACTTTGGTCATGAGTGACGCAAAATTCAGCCCTGACAGGGCACGAAAAGCAATTGAGCAAAGCGGACGCACGAGGGAGTGGATAGCTGGCGCGTGTGGAATCGATACCAGTTATCTTTCCCAGTTGCTCTGCGGAAGGCGAAACCCTGGCAAGCCGCTTCAAATTTTATTGGCCCGGGTTCTCGAAGTGGACGAGCGCGAGCTCCTAGAACAGGAACGCGCTTCGTAACGTCGCGTCATATCGCATTTTGATTGGCAGCCTGTACTGTAATTATTTCCCTTGGCAGGGATTTGAAGAAAAGAAAAGGGGCCACAGCGTCGATGCAGCCCCAATTCGCGAGGATCAATGGTGAGATCAGACTACCATATCCTCACGAGAACACAAGCTAATTTTGCTTTGTAAGATTTTGTAAGAAACGAGGAACCGATGGCCGCCGACACGCTCAAAGAAGCCATATACCAAAACTCAGAGGTCGAACTTTCGGCCAATGAAGTGGACGCGATTGCCTCTGAGATCCGCGACTTTTTCGCGCACAGGGTTTTCGTGCTTGCGGCTCACTTTGACGACACGCACGTCAATCTACTCCCAAGCGAAGCCTTATACGCACTATTTGAGTCGGTTTTTAAGGAGGTGCCTGCGGCGCCTACTTTTGCAAATCATGTTTATGGAGGGGGAAGGCAATGAAAATTGACAAAAACTATCCCGGATTAAAAGACATCGGGTGGGCTTATGAGTTCTCCGGATCCATCGAAAGCGATGCGGAAATTGAAATCGACCTGGGCAATAAATGGCTGATTGTCACTGGCTCAATTCGGGCTAAAACATTCATCGAGGCTGGCGAGGGCATCAAGGCTGGCTGGGGCATCGAGGCTGGCTGGGGCATCAAGGCTGGCTGGGGCATCAAGGCTGGCTGGGGCATCGAGGCTGGCGAGGGCATCAAGGCTGGCTGGGGCATCGAGGCTGGCGAGGGCATCGAGGCTGGCTGGGGCATCGAGGCTGGTTTATCTGTGCGCTGTAAAAAAGTGCTCTCTTTTAAATTTAATTTGTTCGCGGGCACCGCTACCTGGAAAAAACCAAGCGAATCTCCTTGCGAGATCGTGTGCTTGCGCGTTGAGGGAGGCGGCGAAATAAAATACGGCAAGTTAAAGTTATTGTCCCAATCCCAAAAAACTCAATCGGAGAAAGCCATATGACCCCAGGGCTTAAAAATCTCGCGTCAAATTTGATCGACGACACAGTGGACTTTTTCGACCATGACGACATTCACCGAGTTGCGATCCCAAACGTCGATTCCCGCCGGTGTCCCGAATGCGGCGCCCGAGGCTATCTTGATTTCATTGATTCGGATTGGTCGGACGGCCAATCAAACGATAAGGTTTTTTTCTTTCGGTGCTCAAATTATTGCGGCGGTATTAAGTGTGAAGGCCGCGTGAAAGTTGAAGTTAAGGAGTAATTATGAAATATCAAAAACTTGATCTTATTCAAGGCTCACCGGAATGGCTTTCAGCGCGGTACGAAAAGTGTACGGCCTCGCAGGTCCCCACCCTGTTTGATCTCTCCCC
>DAIDJJ010000093.1:0-9989 GCA_027451385.1 Spirochaetales bacterium
AAGGAAATGACAATCCTTATACCGCGCGTTACAAGGTGCTTCAGTATCAAAAGAAACGCTACACCACTCCACCAATACCGCTGACACAATGCCCTTGGTGTGGGACTGAGTTTGATCACAAGGCTGGCTACATCTTCATTGGCCATATGCACTGCTCTAGCCATGGCGCTTTCAGCCTCAAGCCCTAAATCTTGCAAACTTTGGTAAAGGGTCTCGAGAGCTCCAGGGCCTCGGAAAGGGATGGTCGCTTCAATACAGGCGGCAATTTCGAGGGTCACCTTCCTCCCCACACGGTCCCCTAAAGTTCCAGCAAAGGCAAGTGCACTATAAAATTCATTTTTTCCCAACTGATTACTTTGAGGGTCAAAAGGGGCCGTAGGCCCAAAAAGGTGAACAATTTCCTGATAAAAGGGGATTTCGGTGGGTTGGGTAAGACAGGTGATAAAAGACTCGGGCCAGTGACCATCGACATCGAGATAGACCACGTCATGAAAAAGTACCGCGAGAGTTTCGACGGGGTCCTGTGGAGAGAACTGTGTTAAGTGTTTTAAGGTGTGATACTCCCTGTGGGGAGCTTCCATGGCCGTGAACAACGCCACGGCCAGACTTTCCATTTCAGCGTCAGACCAAGGACCCAAGACTTGTCCCGCCTCCGTGAGGCGGGACAGCAACCAAGTCCAAGAAGGGTAGGTTAGAACACTCATGGGCTATTGGCAGGCTTCACAAGAGGGGTCCAGTACCGAACAAGCTTTACCAACATTGCTGGCGCCGGAGCCTAGGTCATCCGATTCAAAACTGTCCGTGGTGGGCTTGAACTGAAATTCCTTTTGTGCGCCGGCTTCTCCTTCTAGCGTTTTGTAGACTCGCTTTTGGGTAAACCCAAACTTGGACGCATCCAGTGTTGACTTCTCAATTTGTGTTGCGGCGAGACTTCTTAAATAATACGTTGTTTTCAGGCCGGCCTTCCAGGCTTCCAAGTAAATTTGCTCAAGAAGTTTGCCGCTGGAACCCTTCATAAACACGTTATGACTTTGGCTTTGGTCAATCCACTTTCCTCGGCGGGCAGTCATGTGGATCAATCGGAGCGGATCACACTCAAAGGCTTCTTTATGAAGTTCTTTTAAGTCCTCGGGGATTTCCGGGATCAAACTGAGGTTGCCATCGTAATACTTCAACTTGTCGAGCATTTCGGGGTTCCAAAGGCCACGGTTCTTTAAGTCGGTCACCAAATAATTGTTCACGACGGTGAATTCCCCCGACATGTTGGCTTTCACATAAATGTTCTTGTAGATTGGTTCGATACAAGGGTAACTATCAGCAATGTTACTGATCGTGGCGGTGGGGGCAATCGCCATTGTATTAGAGTTTCGCATTCCATGCGCACGAATTTGTGCTCTGACGTAATCCCAATCCAAAGTAGCACTGCGATCGCCGGGGATGGTGACGCCGCGTTCGGCTTCCAAAAGTGCAATAGTATCCAAGGGGAGGATGCCTCGGTCCCACTTTGAACCAGGGAAACTTTCATAAGCACCTTTTTCGGCCGCCAATTCTGTACTCGCTAAGATGGCGTGGTACGAAATCCATTCCATCGAACGGTCGGCAAACTCCATGGCCTCCTCGGATTCAAAGGGGAGGCGAAGTTGAAACAAGGCATCCTGAAAACCCATCAGGCCCAGACCCACTGGCCGGTGGCGAAGGTTGGAACGGCGGGCTTCAATCGTGGGATAGTAGTTAATATCCACGACGTTATCCAACATACGCATGGCAATGCGTACGGTGGTGGCTAACCCGGTTTCATCCAGCTGACCGTCACGAATAAATTTGGCAAGGTTCACCGAACCAAGATTACACACCGCTGTTTCATCGGCCGAATTGTTGAGGGTAATTTCGGTACAAAGGTTTGAATTGTGTACCACCCCGACATGGTCTTGTGGTGAGCGGATATTCGAAGGATCCTTGAAGGTCAACCAGGGGTGACCCGTCTCGTACAAACGGGTGAGCATTTTTCGAAACAGCTTCACCGCTTCGAGACGCTTAAAATGAGTGATTCGCCCATCCCGGGTTCTTGCCTCATATTCGAGGTAACGTTCTTCGAACTTCTTTCCGTACAGGTCATGTAGGTCTGGCACATCCGAAGGGGAGAAGAGAGTCCATTCCCCTTCCTCCTGTACCCGTTTCATGAATAAATCGGGAATCCAGTTCGCGGTATTCATATCATGGGTCCGGCGGCGTTCGTCACCGGTGTTACGTTTCAGATCAAGAAAATCTTCGATGTCGAGGTGCCACGTCTCAAGGTAGGCACAGGTCGCACCACGACGTTTTCCCGAACGGTTGATAGCGACCGTCACGTCGTTGGCGATTTTTAAAAACGGTATAACCCCCTGGCTTTCTACTTGAGTTGAGGCAATAGAGCTGCCAGTTGCCCGAATGTTGGTCCAGTCATTCCCAATGCCGCCTGACCACTTGGAAAGTTGGGCATTGTCGCCCAAAACCTTAAAGATACTGGTTAAATCATCTTCTACTGTAGACAAGTAACAAGAGGATAATTGAGGGTGCGAAAGTCCTGAATGAAAAAGGGTGGGGGTAGAGGAAACAAAGTAAAGTTGTGAGTATTGATGGTAAAAGGCGGCGGCCCAGGTCTCTTTATCGGTTTCCTGTAGAGCTAAACCCATCGCGGCCCGCATCCAGAAAGCTTGCGGGGTTTCAAGCACGCGTTTGCCGTCTTTCAGAAAGTACCGTTCATACAAAGTTTGGATGCCAATGTAATCCAGGAGGGAGTCCCGGTCAAAATGCAGTTCTGAGGCTAAGCGCTCCAAATCAAAACTCAGCATACTGGCCTCAAGGTAGCCTTTTTGTACACCAAGCCGAATATTCTGAATAAAGCTTTCCCGGAGAATTTGCTCGTCTTTTTTGCCGTCCAGCGATTGCTTGGTCACTTCTTTGGCGATTTTTTGCCGGAATAAACGGCTGGCGACGCGGCTATACGCCGGGTCTCTTTCGATAAAGGACGAGGCGGCCAAAATCAAAGCCAGTTCAACATCCAGGGTTGTCGCTCCGTCGAACAGGCTTTTTAACGTCTCACGAAGGATGGCTTTCAGGGAAACTCCCTCTTGGAGGGCTCCGCAACGGGCGAGTGTTTTCACCAGTTTGTCGAAGTTCAGGTTTTCCAAACTCCCATCCTTTTTTTGAATTTGAAAGAGCGGAACTTCAAGGCCTAACGCTTGCGCAGTTGGTAGGACCTCTTCTAGTAATGCTTCCATTGTTTTCCTCCCGTTTTAGACTGGTTCTCAATATAGCGGAAAATTTCAGGTTGTAAAGGGGGTAACACCGCATATAGGGCTTTTTTTTACATTAGGCACTACAGCTAGCGTAAAATAGAAACTCTTTTTTCCTGGTTAGTGATGCATTAAATTAGAAGTTAAGAGGTGCTTGTGCCGCTTCGTCGAAGTGTTTTGATCCTCGTCTTTGTGGGGCTGTTCACCCCGGCTTTGGTGAGCGGTGTGATTCAGTATTTTCAGCTCAAACAAGAAATTCAGTCACATTTTCGGGGTGATAAAGAGCGTTTAGAAAATATTCTCGTTTATGGTACGCAGGAACTCTTATGGAATTTTGACCAAGACAGTGCCCTGAAGTTGGTCGAAAGTGTCATGACTGATCCTCGAGTTCAACGAGTCGAGATCGTTGAACCAGATGGTACGCTGTTTCTTGAGCGATCCAGCCCCCGTCCCGCCAGTCAGATGGCATCGACCGAAGTACGGGCAATCCTTCATGACGGCACGGTAATTGGTACCATGAAGCTGACCATGGATCCAGTCAGTGACTATGCGGCCATTGGAAAACAGCTGTTGCCGTTGCTGGCGGGCCTCGTGATTCAGTTGGTTTTTAGCCTTGTCCTCATTTATGTTTTCCTGAACCGGCAGTTTCTTTTTCCTGTTAAACAGCTGGAAATACAGTCTAACCGCTTGGCCAATCAAGACCTAGAAGAAGAGTTCGTTTGGAAATCTAAAAATGAACTAGGGATGCTAGGTGAGAGTCTTGAGGTCACACTTCGCTCCCTTCGGGTTTATCGTGAAAACCTTGAAGCTTTAGTTCAGGAGCGTACAGCGGAACTTCAGGCCGCAAACCGTGAACTGGAAGCCTTCAGTTATTCTGTCTCGCACGATTTGCAAGCCCCTTTACGAGCCATTGATGGCTATGCGATGGCTCTTGAAGAGGATTTTGCGTCTCAATTGCCTCCTACCGCCCAAAGTTACCTCAAAAAAATGCACCGCGGTGTCAGTAGGATGTCGAGCTTAATTTCGGATTTGTTAAGCCTATCACGGGTGACCCGTTCACCCATGAGGCGAGTGGAAATGGACCTAGCGATTTTGGCCGATCAGGTTATGACGGAACTTCGTGAGGCAGAACCGAACCGGGCGGTGGAGTTTTGGTGCGATAGGCCCTTGACCGTCCTGGTCGACCCTGGCTTGATGAAAGCCGCTTTGAGAAATCTTTTGGGCAATGCCTGGAAGTATACCTCAAAAACCCAGGATGCCCAGATTCGCCTGACGAGTTCTGGCGGAATGCGTCCTGTGTTTACAGTTGAAGACAACGGAGCGGGATTTTCCATGCAAGAGGTTTCGAAACTTTTTCAAGCTTTTCAACGCCTTCATGAGGCCTCTGAGTTTCCAGGCAATGGCATTGGACTTGCCCTCGTTCAAAGGGTGATTGTCCGTCATGGGGGGCAAATCTGGGCAGAAGGCGAACCCGGGCGGGGGGCGAAGTTTTCTTTTTGGCTAGGAACCCCCCTGGCGGATAAAAACGGCGAGGAGGGCCTGTGAACAATCTCCGTACCGTAGCTTTCGTGGTTTTTGCGGATTCCTATACGATGGAACCTGAACGAGAACGCCCGCTGATAGATTTCTTACTTCGGCAAGGGTTGAATGTCGAGGTCTTGTACTTTCCTGTTCGCCATCACGAGGTGGGTGAAGTTTCTTTTTCTCATTGGGCTGGCTGGGCGCATCATGAGCACTGGTCAGCGGTGCTGTTTGGTCCCTCACCTCGGGTTGCCGATTTACCTTGGACTGGTCCAGGGATCATCGACGGCACTCCAGTCTACTTCTTGCGGACAATGTTGACCGAGGCAAGTTCTTGGACTGAGTTAGAAGAATTTTTATCCCCCTGGAGTCATCAGCCTCATGCCTCAATGGCACAAATCCGGTATCGTCTTTTGGACGAGTTGACGGCTCCACAGTTGTCACAAGCCTCGTGGCTGACGGTTCGGGGAAATGCCGAACTTTTGCCCAAAATCCCTTTTCTGTTACAGTACCTTTCTCTAACTTCGACTCCTCCGCAAGATTTAACCCCTTCGAGTGAATCCGCTTTCTTGCAGGGGCAATTGCTCGAAAAAGATGTCCTCATTCGCCGGTTACAGCAAAATGAAATTCGCTACCGCAAGTTTTTTGAGGAAGATATTACCGGTGATTTTTTAATGGATATCAATTGGCGAGTGTTGGATTGTAACAAGACTTTTGCCAAAATTTTCGGCTTTCCTTCGGTGGATTATGCCCTGGGCTATGATTTAAGGCTTCTTTTTAGTTCACCAGCGGATCGAATTGCCCTGACTGAGAATTTTCTACGAATGCTGGCTCTAGATTATTGTGAGCTTGAGCTGGTTCGTCCTGATGGTCACCCGGTGAATATCATAGCCAATTTTGTGGGAATTCGCGAAGAAGGCAAACTTTCCCAAGTACGTGGCTTTCTTTTTGATAATACGCCACGAAAAAATCTTGAGAAGCAATTGCGAGAATCGCAAAAAATGGAGGGGTTGGGCCGCTTAGCGGGGGGGGTTGCTCATGACTTCAACAATCTGCTGACCGTTATCAATGGGTACGCAGAACTTTTGTTGGCGGATCTTGAACCTGAAGCCCCACAAGCCAATGAGTTGGGCGAAATCTTGCATGCAGGTTTAAAAGCCGCGGAATTGACCCGACAACTTTTGGCGTTTTCACGGCGACAAGTTTTAACTCCCCAGGTTTTAGACCTGAATCATGTGGTTCGCCAAATGGAGACCATGCTTCAGAGGCTCATGACAGAGCGTATTCGGCTATCTTTATTAACGGAAACGGAAAAAGCCTTGCTAAAAGCCGACAAGGGCCAAATTGAGCAAGTTGTACTTAACCTAGTCTTAAATGCTCGAGATGCCATGCCTCAGGGGGGAAAGCTCACGGTACGAACTTCTTTTGTCGTGATTGAGTCCTCGGTTTATGATTCAGCCTCGGACTTTCTTCTACCTGGGAATTACGTCTGCCTTGAGGTGAGCGACACCGGTGTAGGCATGGATGAAGAGGTCAAAAAGCGAATTTTCGAACCCTTTTTCACGACCAAAGCTCAGGGCAAGGGCACAGGGCTGGGGCTTGCCACGGTTTACGGAATTGTACAACAGTCTGGTGGGTCTTTAAAACTCGATACACAACCTGGCAAAGGTTCAACTTTTTCTTTGTATTTTGAGGCCTTGGAACAGGATCAAGAAGAAGCATTCCCTGCCGAAACCATCAACCCCATGCCGAAAGAAGTCAAAGAAACCATTGCCCTCGTTGAAGACGAGACCATGGTACGCGAATATACTCGGCGAATTTTGGCCCGTTCGGGCTATCAAGTTCAGGCTTTTTCGGACGGGAATTTGGCTTTCGAAGCCTTAAAAGCGGGGTCAAACCAGATAACTATGGTGGTAACGGACATCGTGATGCCGTTGATGACGGGACCAGAATTAGAACAAAAATTACGTGCCAGCGGGATTGACATCCCTTTCTTGTATATGTCAGGGTACACCGACGACGAAATCATCCGGCACGGTGTGTCCGCGAATCAAGTCATGTTTATCCATAAACCTTTCAAATCCAAGGATTTGCTTGAAAAAATTCGGCAAACTCTGGATCAGCGTAAGGAGTCTCGTCCATAGTCCGTTCATTGATTGTATTATTAGGGGCCCTTTTCTTGACGGCTTGTTCCGCTCCAGAAAAAGCGGGAACGGCCACTTCCGCCGACGCAGTCCTAAGTTTGTACCGAACACCTGAATTACGTTCTGCCGTGCTGGAGTATTTTAGCCGCTTAACAGAAAACCAAACGATGGCTTCGACCATTTTAGCTGAATGCGACCGTCTCAACTTGCCTCCCAGTTTGGCTTTTTCCCTAGCTTGGAATGAAAGCAAGTTTAACCCCTACGCTTTTAACCGCAATCCTGATTCCGTCGATCGGGGCCTTTTTCAGCTCAATTCGAAAACCTTTCGACTCTCCCGCGAAGCTGTCTATGATTTAAAGACCAACACCCGACATGGACTGGCCTTTTTCAAGAAGATTTATGACCGAACGGGAAATATCGCAGATGCCCTGGCCTACTATAATTCTGGCATCCCCGATGCCGATTCACCACGTCTTCCGGCGACGACAAAGGACTACATTCAACGCATCTTGCATGACCGTCAGGCTTTGGACCATGGCGTGATGGCCTGGTTGTTTTTTTCACAACAAACCATGTTGGCTTCTCGGTAAATTCGAAAACTTAAAAATTCATTTGAGTGATTTGAAACTTTGGACGTATACTGCCCAAAAGGTTTGAGGAGAGGGCGATGGTTTGCGTTCTTGCAGTCGAAAATGAACAATTAAAACATGAGGTGGCGACTTTAGAGGGGTTTGACCAGACCGATGCTTTCGAAGTGGAAGCCGGTGAAGTCTCGAGGTGGTCGCACAGTGAAGCGGTGTTAGTTTTAGATGAAGTTTTTCTTCAGCACTACCCCCAAACCTTAGAGCGACCGATCTCTTTACCAACGGTTTTAGTCGCTTCGGCTCCCCCCAGTGAGACAACTTTAAGTGCCGCTCAGCAGAAAGGTTGGCAGGTTTTTTATCGCAATCCAGAGTCACAAGCCCAGACACGGCAAAATCTCAAAGCTTTTTTAACCTCAGTAGCGCGTGAAGGGTTAGCCGTGAGGCGATTAAATCACTATATTTCCGATTCCTTTCATGACATTATTGATTCAGTTTTGTTAAAACAGCAGAAAGAACAGATCGAGCATCTCAACTGTGAATTAGAAAGGGTGAGCAAGATTGACTTTCTCACCAACCTTTTGAACCGTAAAGCCCTCCTCGAAGCCTTTGAAAATGAGAAACGTCGTACTGATCGCAACCTTTGGCGTTTAGAAAGATCAGGAAATTCTTTTTTGTCCCCCCCCAACGGAGACCTCACGTCTCATGTGGGAAACTTTTCTTGTTTGATCGTCGATATTGACCATTTCAAGCATGTGAATGATACCTATGGACATTTAATTGGCGACGAAGTCCTACGAAAATTTGGAGCTTTAGTACGTGAAAAAGGTTTATTCCGCGAAACCGACGTCATAGGTCGCTTTGGCGGGGAAGAATTTGTGATTCTTTTACCCGAGACAAACGCTGACCACGCCAAAGTTCCTGCCGAACGTTTGCGTCAAACCATGCAAGATACCGTTTTTCATAGTGATACGGGGCAACCCTTTCATGTTACCCTAAGTATTGGGGTTGCCCAATTTCTTCCTGAAGAAGGCACTTCCGACGCCCTGATCCATCGTGCCGACCAAGCTTTATATCAAGCCAAGGCGGCTGGTCGCAATCGTGTCGTTGTTTTTTCTTGACGCGACGGCTTCACACGGGTAGGCTGGCCCCATGGTACTTTCCTCCCTGGGCCGTGCCGGTAACAGTCCTGTGGCTTTACTGGCTTGGCTAGATTCTTCAGCTCTCACTTGGGACAAGGCGGCATGGCAGGAATTGCGCGAAGCTGGGTACGCTGTGGCCTTACTCCCCTTTTCAGCACCTCCAGGGGCTTTAGAGTCTGGCTTAACTCTCTTTGAAGGGGCTTTAGAAGGTCCCTGGCGTGAATCTGTAAGCGGTATCACCTTGAGTCTAAGTTCAGGGTTTTCGCAAGACTTAGAACAGTCTACCCTATCGTGGAGCTTAGACACCAGTTTTAGCTTTTCGTCGTACCCCGAGCGTCAACGTCTAAAGCTTTCCCCCTGGGGGTGGTTTGCGGGGAACCTTAATCCTCGTGATCTGCTTCCTCTTACTCTCGCGGCTTGCGCTGCCGGCGCCCCGCTATTAGCAGTCCCCGTGGGACCCCAGGCAAAAGCCCTGGCCGATGCAGTAAAGACTCTGACGGGAGTCTTGGGACGTGAGTTTTTACGTGCCCCCAAGCCCCCCGAAGGAAGTTCCTTCCGCATGACCAAGAATCTTTCCGGGAACGAAACGACTCCAGGTACCTTTCGCGTGGGGTATCAGGGGGAACCCGGGGCCTTTAGCGAAATGGCGGTGTTTACTTTATTTCCGCCGACACGAACCGAGGCTGTGCCGTTCAAGACTTTTAAAGAAGTTTTTCAAGCCGTGCTGGAGCGGCAGATTGATTATGCCATGCTCCCTTTTGAAAATGCCCTTGCAGGCCCCATCCAAGATAATTATGACCTGTTGCAAGAGTATTCTCAATTAGAAATCGTTGCCGAGACCCAAGTTAGGGTTGAACATAACCTCATTGGTTTTGCCGGTACTCCTCTGGCCGAAATTCAGAGGGTTTTTTCGCACCCTCAAGCGTTGGCGCAAAGTCGACGATTTCTCGAAAGTCATCCCGAGTGGGAAGCTGTGCCCTTCTATGACACCGCAGGTAGTGTGGCGCACGTCGCTCAAGCGAAAGAGCGTCGCTGGGCCGCCATTGCTTCCTCTGAAGCGGCCAAGGTTTGGGGAATGACCATCTTGCAAGCCGGGGTAGAAACGAACCATCAGAACTTTACCCGCTTCTTTCTTTTAGCTCCCCAAGGGGTCGAGCCTGTCGGGAAACCAACAAAAGCTTCCCTGTTGTTCTCGACCCCAGATCAGCCGGGGGCCTTGTCCCGCTGTTTGGCCGTCTTTGCCTCCCATCGTTTAAATATGAAAAAACTCGAGTCCCGTCCTATTCACGGTCGCCCTTGGGAATATTCGTTTTATGTGGATGTTGC
>DAIDJJ010000094.1:0-9785 GCA_027451385.1 Spirochaetales bacterium
AGACTTTTACTCGTCTCGTGGATAGTGAAGACCCCCGTATTCTTTTGCTTTTAGGTCGAAGCTACCATGGTCTTGGAGATTATTTGCAGGCTATTCATCTGTTCCATACGGGGCTCAAGCTTCAAGGTCCTTCCCCAGAATTTCATTTTTTTCTCGGAAGAAGTTACTTGGCTTCGGGGGCAGCGGATAAAGCCGTGAGCTGGTTAGAAAAGGCAAATCAAGAACACTTTGGTGGTCCTCAAACTCTGGGACTTTTGGGAAGTGCCTACCTCAAAGCTAAAAATCCTGCCAAAGCTGTCGAAATCCTCACCAAGGCTGTCGAAGTTGCACCGCATCATCGGGGTATTTATATTGCCTACCTCAATGCGCTTTATGTAAGGGCGGTACAGGTTTTTCACGGGGGTAATGCCGATTTAGCACGCCAAATTCTCACCTTCCTTATAAAAAGCGGTGCCGAATCCGAAGGGATCCACCTCTATCTTGCCTCTTGCTATCGAGAATTGGGGCAATTCGCAGAAGCCTTGCCGCATCTCGCCGTGGCGAGGCAATCCGCTCCCGATGATCCGGTTTTAATTTCTCAAACCGTTGAAGCCCTGATGGTTACCGGACAGCGAGAGCAAGCCAGGAAACTGATGGTTCAATACCAAGACGTTCTACCTCAAGGAACCTCCCCCTCACCCGAACTTGTTGAAGAACTCTTGCCCTGGCAATACTTGAATCAAGGCAAATTCCGCAGAGCTGTCTACTTTGCCTTAAAAGTTTTGAAGCGAAAACCTGACTTTTCCGAGATGTCGTTAGTAGTCGGCGAGGCCTACCGTCGACTTGGCCAGGATGAAAAAGCTCAAGCCCATCTCGAACGAGCTCGAAAAAATCCCCTCGTCCGTTTGCAAGCCGAATATGCCCTTCTTTCACTTCACTGGCAAAATGGTCGCTTTCAACAAGCTCTTACCGAAGCCCAACGCCTGAAGAGGCTCACGCCCCGAGATGAAAGTCTTGATTATTACATCACTTTACTCCGATGCGAGTGTGAGGCTCCTATTCAAGAAAATATAGAAGCCTTACGAACGTTGATTGCAAAGCTCGAGCCTGATCCGTTTCTCTTTGCCGCCCTCGCCAAAGAGTATCAAAAAAGCGGTTTGGAAGATTTAGCTCATCCTTGGCTAAAACGGGCCCTCAAGCTGGACCCCCAAAACAAAAGTGCTGTGGAAACGTTGGCTCTTATTCTCCCAGTTTTAGATATACCCGATTGGAAGGAAGCTTTTGAACAATATTTAGAGTTGCGTCCTACAGATCAGACTATATTAAGGGTCTTTACCCAAAGACTCTTGGAAGCTAAAGATTGGCCAGATGCTCAAAAAAGGCTTTTGCAATGGGTTTCACAAGGTCACCGCACTCAAGGCAACCTGAGAGCCTTAGCCTATGTCTACCGTATGCAAAATCATTTTTCAGAGGCTTTTCTGATTTATCGAGATCTCTTACATCAAGATCCGAAAAATCCTGAATACTTATCTGGGGTCATCTTATGCCTTTACAAGTTGGGAAAGAAGGATTTTGCCCTAGAGTTTGCCCGAAAAGCCGTAGCTTCTGCCCCTCAGAATGCTCGTTTTGCTTACCAAATTGGGTTGATCGCACAGGCCTGCCACGACAGGGATCAAGCAGAACGAAGCTTTCGTAAGGCCATAGAAATTGATACCGGCCATTGGCCCAGTTACCTCAAACTTTCTGAGCTTTTTGCTGAAGCCGGGGATGCCGCCTCCGCAGAGAGGTACAAAAAACACGCAGAAGCTCTAAAAATGAAAACTTAACCCCTTGCCCGTTCCTACATATCCTTTATACTGAGAAGAGAAGGAGATGCACATGCCCGCCAAAGCTCTGGATTTGTTTCACGCCTATCAGGAAAACACCCTTCCCCGTGACGGCGGCTATATCGTTTCTTCGTTTTTTGACGGTAGTTCAACCTATTCAAGGTATGAGGTCGTTTCTTACAGCGGTGTAAAAAATATTTTCTTAACCGAAGAAGGGCTTACCTTTCAATCTGACGGCAAGAAACTTTTTATATTGGTAGAGCCGGCAACCTACCCTCGAAAGCAGTTAGAACCGGTATACCGGGATAAAAATGAGTCTATACCCCATCGCTATAAAGAACTGACCACTTTTACCTGTAAAGATCAAACGAAAGTTATGGTCAGTGCCGAGCCCGTGCAGAGCTACTCTGCGTTTACCATTTTGAAACCCACCTCGATCAACTTCGCGCTGGTTTTTTACAATACTCCTGACATTTTGCAAACCATGGAATTTTTCTTTCAGAAAACACTCAACAGAGAGGCTGGAGTTCCTCAGATCAATGCCAATGAAGCCGCAAAAACCATCTCAGAAGGAATAGCTAAACTGTTACTGAAGTTCTAGAAAGGTTATTGAGGTTTTAAAAGCTTTTTGACGGTCTCAGTTTCTAACTCGGAACGATTTGAGACTCCCTATTCGGGACTAAGAAGGTAGACTTCCCAAGGACGCAAAGATAACTTCCCAGGGGCAAGTGTCGGTTTTTGTCCTGGGTAGTTTGAGGCTAGAACAGCCCATTTACCTTGGGATCTTTTGGAGCGAGGTAAAACCCAATTCACCGACTCGTGGCTCCAATTGCCCACTAGGGCCATAGTCTCTGAGCCATAGCGTCTTTGAATGGCATAGACGTGAGGATGTTTCCCCCAGGGGGACCATTTTCCGTGTCGAAGGGCCTGCGAACTGTGTCGCAACTGGATTAACTTTCTGTAGAATTCCCATACACTGTCCCCGTTTCCCTGCTGAGATGCCCAGTTGACAGTTTTAAAGTCATAGGCAGGTTTCAACCAAGCCTCACCAGAGGTGAAGCCCGCTTGGGATTCAGAAGACCAAGAATAGGGAGTTCGGGCATTGTCACGGCCGAACATCAATAGTTTAGCCAAGGCTAACACGGGGTCTTGTCCCTGCTGAAGAGCTTCTTGATAACGTCTCAGGGAAGCTTTATCTTGGAAGTCTTGCGGACCTTGAAAGCCAGCGTTCCCCATGCCCAATTCTTCTCCTTGATAAACAAAAGGAGTCCCCCACGAAGTCAACAACACGGCGGCAAAAAATTGTGCCGAGCGTAACCTAAGGTAGCGATCATCTCCCCAAAGGGAAAGGTGACGTCCTTGATCATGGTTGCTGAAAAAGGCTGTATCCCAGGCTTTATGCCGTGAAAACGTCCGATACCACTTGTGATGATTGTTTACAAAATCCCGGGCTTGTGGATGCGACAAAAAGAACTGATCAAAGTGAAAGATTGCATCGAGTTCTTGGTTGCCCGCCGTATACTGAAGAGCGGTCGAGGGCGTGGTTCCGCCAGTCTCGCCAATGGCAAACGCTCCAAAGGGCTCAAGAACCGTTTGACGAAACTCTTTTAGGTACAGATGAGTTCTCTTAGTATTTTTAAACTGACGAAGTCTTAAGTGCGGGGGAGCATCCGGTAGGCCCTGAGGCTTGCCAATATGATGAACAGCGTCTAAACGAAACCCATCAATCCCCTTTTCTAACCACCAACGGGCAATCGCAAACATCTCACGGCGAACCTCGTGGTTTTCCCAATTTAAATCCGGTTGGCTTGGTAGAAAATGGTGTAAGTACCATTGGCCAGTTTCTTCTGACTTTGACCAAGCCGGACCACCAAAATACGAATCCCAATTATTGGGGGGGCCCGCCTGACGATCATCCGCCCAATAATACCAATTCCGAAAGGGGCTAGAACGGGAAGCTTTTGCCTCTTGAAACCAGGGGTGTTGGTCCGAGGTATGATTTACGACAAAATCCATCAAAACACGAATTTTTCTTTCATGAGCTTTCGCAATCAGTTCTTCCAGCTCGTCTAAAGTCCCAAATTCAGGAGCCACTGACCGGTAGTCAGAAACATCATACCCGTTATCTTCGTTAGGGGAAGCACAAAAGGGCGAAAGCCATAGGGCATTGACCCCTAAGGACTCAATCACATTCAGCTTTTCGATAACACCCCGTAGATCACCTACTCCGTCACCATTGCTATCGTAAAAACTCCGAATATACAGCTGATATACCACGGCATCGCGAAACCAGCTGGTTTGCTTCATGCTTAAAGGACTTTACCTGCAGCCTTGGCTAAACGATTCGCAATAGCACGACCGACTCCGGTTTCGGGAGGCATTTGAGCTAAGATTAACCCGCAACAGGCCTGATCCATTTCATGAAACGACGCGTAAAGATATTTTGCGTAGGCTTCCCAATCAGAAAACTTGAGGACTTCCCACGCCTCAGGAAGTCCTTGAGGCAAATTCCCCTCTAAAACTAAAAGCCCTATCTTACGCTCATCTTGGTACCAAACTGACAAATCCTCTGGCAAAGAAAATAGTTGGACCTCAGCTTCTGGCTTGTAATGGGTGTATTTGAGCCCAGGAGAAACCGGGCGCCCCTCTGCAGGAACCTGATAAGGTAAGGATTCAGGACTTACCCCCAAGAGTTCGGCAATTTGTTCAATGGTAACTGCACCTGGGCGCAGCACCTTAGGTACTCCCCCAGGAAACGCGATGATTGTCGATTCTAGACCTATCTCAGCATCATCACCTTGCAAAATGGCTTCTACACGCCCCAACATGGCACTTTTCGCCATTTCAAAATTGGTGGGACTAGGAGCCCCTGAAACATTAGCAGAAGGTGCGGCAATAGGCACACCTGCTTCTAGCAATAAGTTCTGAGCATCTGAATTACTCGGCCAACGCACGGCAACAGTGGGAAGGCCAGCTGTAACAATATCAGGGAGATTAGGGTTCTTCGGTAAAACTAAAGAAAGCGGCCCTGGCCAGAAAGCTTGTGCCAACTTAGTTGCTTCGGGGGGAACTTCTGAGACTACCTCGTGAAACTGTTCCCAGCTGGCGACATGAACAATGAGGGGATTATCAGAAGGACGTCCTTTGGCCGTAAAAATCCGCGTACAAGCTACGGGATTAAAAGCACTAGCCCCCAGTCCGTAAACGGTTTCTGTGGGAAACACCACCAATCCGCCTCGACGAATCACGGCGGCGGCTTCAGGAATTTGATCAGAAGGGATGAGAAGTGTCTTCATATTTCTCCAAAGCTTCTATCATTGTAAGGATTTTTTGACAAAAGGCAATCCGTGCGATACGATTTTGCGAGGGGGATGTCATTTTGAGCCTTGTTGCTATTCTCAACTCTGAACCAAATGTTCAAATGAAATTAGATAGAGCCTTAAAGAAAGACGGTCAGCGTCAGTTTCCGCTTTTGAAAGCCACTGATATTGATGAGGCTTTAGAGATACTCAATTTTGACCTACCCGAAATTGTGGTCATGAACGTCGACGACCCTAATCTCCCCCTTGCCCCGGTTCTTTCGACCTTGAGAAGTGATTCCTGGATGCAAAACTTTGCCATGATTGCTCTCTATGATTCTTCAAAAGGCCCAGAATCCCGGGTTTATAAGTTAGCCTCGCCCTTGAACGTGCTCGCAGCTTTAAGTACAGACCAAATTTCTGAATACTTGTTAAAATATCTCCGCATCCTAGAAAACAATCATCAGCTTTTGGTGAAACTAGAAGTTTCCAGTGCGGGTGAAATAAAAACCACCGGCGTATTTAACATCAATAACGACCCTATGACCGTTCCCATTTACACAGGGCTTGCCGCTCAGACTTTAGTGCAAAGAGGCTTAATCGAACCTTCCCGTAAACGAGACCTTCAAATTGCCTTAGCGGAATTAGTTCAAAACGCTATTGAACACGGGCACTGCGGCCTGAATGCTTCAGAAAAAGCTGAGTTTCTCGCTCAAGGGGGCTCCATAGCTGAACTGATTCAAAAAAAATGCCAAGAAAACCCTGTTTTGGCGGACATGCGAGTAACCTTAGAATGGGAAATCACCGCAACAAAGTCAAAATTTTATGTTCGAGACCAAGGAAAAGGGTTTGATGTGGAAGCTTGGCTTAATAATTTAAGGAATCATGGTCCCAGCGCCTTGTCTGGTCGAGGAATCAAGTTGGCAAGAAGTCTAGGTGGACATCTTTCTTATAATCGTACAGGCAATGTTGCCTGTCTGACGGTGAACCACCCTTCTGTAGCGGGACGAGAGCCTCCCCGGGGCTTTGAAGGTGAAGAAATTGTCATTGCCCAAAAAGGCGATGTGGTCTTTCAACAGGGCGAGCTGAGTGATCACTTATATTTCATTGTCAGTGGGACCTTTGGCGTTTATCATGACGGTGTTCCGCTCAACCACCTCGGTCCCGCCGATGTTTTTATGGGGGAAATGTCATTTTTAACCAACAATGTACGAACTGCCACAGTTTTGTGCGAAACAACAGGTCGCTTGATTAAGATTTCCCGGCGCTCTTTTGTCAAAACTCTGAGGGAGTTTCCCCACTATGGTTTCTTTCTTGCCAAACTCATGGCAAAGAAATTATCTTCTGGCAACGAAGAACGTGCCAAGCAAGTTCTAGATGATCTAACAGTTTAAAAATAAGGATATTTAGGCATGTACCCACTTTTATTTTCTAAGGTTCTCAAAGAAAAAGTTTGGGGAGGTCGTGAGTTTGAAGATTTTTTCAAGATCCCTTTACCTACTGGACTGAGTTTTGGTGAATCTTGGGAAGTTTCTGCTCACCCTAGCGGTCCCTCTGTTGTACTCCAGGGACCTTGGAAAGGGAAATCTCTCCCCGAGCTCGTGAAGGACTATGGCGGAGAGTTACTAGGCACTGTTGATCCTCGTTATCAGAAGAGATTCCCCCTCTTGATCAAATACCTCGACATTCACGATCGCCTGTCAGTTCAAGTCCATCCCGAGGATGAGTACGCCCTTCTTCATGAAAAAGAGTGGGGAAAATCTGAATGCTGGTACGTCTTGAAAGCCAGTTCAGACGCACAATTAATTTTGGGCCTGGAACCAGGCATTGACCGTGAGACTTTTCGTCGAAAAAGTCAAAACCGAGACTGGGAGGGGCTTTTTCAAGTAGTCTCCGTTCACGAAGGGGATTTTATTCATATTCCTCCGGGAACCGTACATGCTTCGCTTCAAGGCTCTATTCTTATTTGTGAAGTCCAACAAAATTCTGATACGACTTACCGGATTTACGACTTTGACCGCTTAGACAACGGAACAATGCGTCCCCTACACCTTGAGAAAGCCCTAGACGTCATCAACTTTACTCAACACCCTCAACCAATTTCACGTAGTCACCGAACAGCAAGTAAGATCCGAGGAGCCCTCTGGGAAACCTTAGTGAAAGACCCCCATTACCAGGTAGCCCACTTAACCTTATCAGGAGACTGGGAGGATCCAGAAAGCCCCGTCTTTCATATTCATTCCATATTAGAAGGTGAAGGTATCGTCAAGTCTGTGCAAGGGGAATGGTCTGTGCAGGCAGGACAAACCTGGCTGATCCCAGCCCAAGTCAGCACCGTTTGGAGCGGAGAACTCAAAATTCTTCGGTCTTGGGTGTAAAGCTCAAAGCTTTAAAACCTAAATTCTGGATAAATTAACCTGACCATTTCGGGCAATGATTTGTGGTGATAAAGAAGGCCGTACATGACCGCCGAGCGCAAGACCTTTTTCACATAGTACCTCGTCTCACTAAAGGGAACAGCCTCAACAAAGATTTCTTCGGGAAGGCCGCCTAAGGTTCTACGCCAAAAGGAGACTCGACCATACCCGGCATTATAGGCCATCAAAGCCAGATAAGCTTTTTTCTCGGAATGAAGGATGTCCCCTAAATATTTAGCCCCTAGGGTCAGATTGGTTTCGGGGTCTTCCAGATCCTGGATTTTGAGTCGAAGTTCTCTGGCTACGGCTTTGGCTGTCGAAGGCATAAGTTGACTAAGACCAGTGGCCCCGACCCAACTTTGGGCTTTAGGATCAAAGGAACTTTCCACACGAATTAAAGCTATCAATAAACTTTCTTCGAGATGATTCTTTTTAGCCAGCTTACTCATAAGATCAGGCCAAGCCTGAGGAAACAAGAGTTCCCAGTCCTTTTTCTGCACGGGGTACCCCGTTTTGGCAACAGCAGCATCCATTAAAAGCAGAGAAGTCTTGTATTCCTTTTTTTCTTGTAAACGCTTTGCTGTCTCACGGACAAGAGTAGTTGACACTTCCGTCGAAGAAGTGCCCAAGATACGAATCAACAAAAGTCCTGCCTCATGAGCAAGTCCAAAATCAAAGAACCCTTTGACCCAAGTCCCCACAGCAGGCAAAGGGCCCTTCGGTAACGGCTTAACATAGCGTTCATCTAAGGTCGCATCAATATTGGGCCGGGTTTCTAAAGGTAGGCTCTGGCCTAAAATCGCCCTTGACATTAAAGACTCATAAGAAAAAGGGCTCAGGGAAATCGTCTTTAACAAAAGATCGCGAATCGATTCCTCAATACCAGCAGCTTCAAGACTTAGAAAGTCGTGACGAGCTAAACTCGCTAAAAGAAAATCTACAGTTGCGGCATCTTCGGGAACCAAGTAGGGTGACAACTTACGATAGATAGAGGCTAAAAGGTTCCAGTCCCGTTGAGCCGCCACTTCAGCCATCCAGGAGGAGAATACATCGGAGTAGTAAGAAGGCTGGCGGGTCTTTTTCAAGATTTTTTCAAAATCTCGCAAAAGATTTGTTGTATTTTGTAACTTGGCCGAAAGATAATTCCACGAAGCTCGATCCCATTCCTTAGTGTTACCGGCAAGCTGTTGGGCTTGAAGAAAGGCCTTCTCAGCAAGACTCGTATGAGATAAAGCCGCTTCCAGCTCCCCTCGTGTCATAAAGAAACTATAGCCCAGCTCACCCGTGGTTGCTGACACCTTACTGAGCAAGGATAATCCCTCACGAGCTAGGGATGGTGTGCGAAATAAGGTTCCCATTTCTGCGATAAAAACGGGGTTTTTCCAAAACTGTGAAAGATTAGACAAGGCATTTCGGCTTAGCCAATGTTCTGCTTCTGAGCCCATCTCTTGCCCCGCCATGGATTGCCAAAACGCCGCCCAATGTCCATCCGGACCCAATAGGGCGTACCGACGAGGATCTTCTTCTAAAAAGGAATACACCCGATAACTCAGCATCGTCGCCGGTGTATCAAAGACTAAAGTTTTTAAAGCCTTGGTGGCTTCTTCCGTATAGCCGAGTCTAACGGCCAAAACGGCTTTGTATAAAAGATTTTCGCGCTCCTGGGCTGGTGAAAACGCCTGAGCCGGCCATTTAGACAAGATTTTCCAAGCTTCTTGGTCCATTTTTTGCCAATACAAGGCCGTGACAAGCTCTCGTTGAAGCTCTAAATCCTGAGGAAAGCGATGCAAGAGCCAGCGGGCAGCATCTTCTGCAACAGGCCAATCTTTGCGCTCTTTCGCCGAACTTAACTCTTCGCGAGCAGCTAAAGTATTCCAGGGAGCTTTTTCGCGTTCTCGGGCTAGATGCCACAAGCGTTCTGCGGCTAAAGGGCGGTTTAACTTGGCCATAATAAAACCAGCATAGTACCAAGCCCCAGGCCCTAAAGAAGAGAGATCGGCAGCAACCACTTCATCATCGCTTAAAGAGTTAAAAAAGGCGTAGTTCCCGGCTTCAAGATTTTGACGAACTTCTGAAGGAGGCTGGTTCCAAAGTCCAGCTCCGCAGGATACCAGTGAGAATATCAAAACCAGAGGAGAAATTTTCCAGAGAACCATGAAGACTCTAACGATCACCAAGTCCAAGCTGAGAGAGATTTTTTCGCTTCCACGGGTCCAAAACGCCGTTCTAAATCTAAACTTTCATCGCCAGGTCTCAAATGGTAT
>DAIDJJ010000095.1:0-9738 GCA_027451385.1 Spirochaetales bacterium
AAGTGATTTTGAAGGATTCTGAAAATGTTCCGTTACTTTAAACTTCAACTCTTCCTAGTCCTTTTATGTAGCTCAACTTCGGTTTTTGCTCAGACGGCGACTCAAGATTTTCAAAAAGGCCAGCAAGCATTTGAGCAAGGCGATTCCTGGCAAGCCATTGCCGAGTATCGGCGTGCCCTAGATATCAATCCTCACTATTTCGATGCCTTACAAGGCATGGCTCAAGCCTATTTTTCTTTAGGAACCTATGAGGAAGCTTCACGCTATGTCGAGAAAGCCCTCCACTTGGGGCGACTGTCGGTCTCTTTACGGCTATTGAGAGGGAGAATCCTCTTGGGACAGGGCAAGCTCGAAGAAGCTCTGGCTATTTTTCGGGATGTGCAAGCTCAAGATCCTCAAAATCGAGGGGCTCGGTTTGGTATAGCAGAATATGAAGTCATGAAAGGCCGTCTGGGTTACGCGGGACGACTTTTTAACCAATTACGGCGTGAAGACCCCTCTGATCTACGGGCAGAACTTTCGGTTATGTATCTTGCCGAAGAGCAAAATGACCAGCTTACCTTCGAACAAGCGTTTCAAGACGCCTTAGAGTATCATTCTGCGAATGCTTTAGTTCATGAAGCCGCTGCTCGCTTTGCTTACCACAACGGTGATCCGCAAAGGGCGCTCAAAGAACTGGACCAAGCCATAGCGTTAAACCCCCATTCGCCGGCCTTGTGGCAATTTCAAGCTCAGTTATATTTGGGAGACAACCGAGATTCTCGGGCGATTCAAATCTTAGATGAAAAGGTGCTTAAGGGGGAAGGTGCTAAAAATCCCCAGGCTTGGTACCTGAGGGCTTTGGCTGAAGAAGCGTTGGAACACGTCAGCGAAGCTCTTTCAGCGTTTCGGATGGCTTTAAGGTTCGCTCCCGATAATGAAACCTATCGTTTTGCCTTAGAAGATCTTTTACGGCGAAAAACAGCACCAGATAGTTCGTTGCGTCAAGATGAAGCACAATTTCACTTTCAAAAAGCGAGGGCTTTAGAAGATCAAAATTATGACACTCAAGCTTTGGCTGAATATCGGCGAGGCTTGTTAGTGGCTCCTTTAGACATTTCCGCACGGGAAGCCCGAGCGAATCTTTTTCAACAAGCAGGATGGGCGACAAGTTCCCTCCAAGAGCTGGAAACGGTGGCTCATCTCCACCCTGAATACAAAAAGGTCTCCTTTTTAGATCAACTAGAAATTCAAAAAAGCCTCTACGACCAAGGATTGCCTGCACAATGGGGCCTTACACTTCAAGATTTAGATGCGTTAGACAGCACAGGAACCTCTAATTTTTACCGTCCCTTTCGCCTCGGCTTATATTATGCCCCCATGTCTTCACGAACAGATTCGTATCGTGGGGAGGTTTTCTTAGCAGAAGATTTTGCTGATGAGTTAACGGCTTCACGAATGCTTGATCTGGAGCCGTCTCAAGACGGTCGTCGGGCGCGAGCTGTCTCTGGATTTAATCAAGCCTTTGCTCGTTCCCGTGAAGCGGGCCAAGAGTTTTTTATCCTGCTGACAGTCAAAGAAGGTCAACGGGATTTTTCAGCCGTAGCCCGTCTGTGCCTAACCAGGACTGGACGTACGGTTCAAGAGTTCTCTATTTACAAAAAAGGTTTAGAGCCGGATACCAAAGGTTTATACGACCTTGCCCAACAAGTCATCAGCGACTTTCCTTTAAGAGGTAGTATTCTTCAACGCCAAGACGAAAAGGCCCTGGTGAATTTGGGGACACGCGATGGCGTGACTGTAGGTCAGTCGTACGAAGTACTTCGCAATGGGGCGGGCGAGTTTACTGGCGATGCGTCGTGGATCTCGGTCAATGACGAAGATAAGCTGGGAACCTGGGATGTGACCGCCGCTTCTGATTGGGTTTCTGAGGGAAAACTCAAAAAATCTGGCTTTTTTGACACCATAGCCCCAGGTGATGAGGTTATTCTGGTGCCCCCAGCTCAAGCCAACCCATTACCACCTCCTTTACCGGTCTCTGCGCGACTCCAAAGGGCTCTATTGGGGCTCCGAGGTTGACAGAGTCCTGATTTTTTCTCTAGAATGAATCGTTAAATTTTAGCACTATTCATGGAGGATGACATGGCAACAAAAGTGGCAATCAACGGCTTTGGCCGCATTGGCCGTCTGGTGTTCCAAGCTCTTGTCGATAAAGGGCTATTGGGTAAGACCATTGATGTCGTGGCCGTCGTTGACGTTTCCACGGACGCGGATTATTTCGCGTACCAGCTGAAGTACGACTCGGTCCATGGCAAGATGAAGGCCAAGATCTCGACAGAGAAGAGCGATGCCTCGCTGGCAGAAAACGACATTTTGGTCGTTGATGGTCATAAAATTAAATGTGTCGGCGCTGTGAAAGAGCTCAAGGACCTTCCTTGGGGAAAATTGGGCGTAGAATACGTCATCGAATCGACGGGTCTTTTTGTCGACGATAAGTCCAAGGGTCACTTGGATGCCGGTGCCAAGAAAGTCATTATTTCCGCTCCTGCCAAGGGTAAAGATGTTCCCATCAAGACCTTTGTTATGGGCGTCAATCATGAAGAATATAAGGCCGCCGAGCACCACATCGTATCGAACGCTTCTTGTACAACCAACTGTTTGGCTCCTCTCGTTCACGTGTTGCTGAAAGAAGGAATTGGTATTGAAACAGGTCTGATGACCACCATTCACTCTTATACCGCAACTCAGAAGACTGTTGACGGTCCTTCCAAGAAGGATTGGCGTGGTGGACGCGCTGCCGCCATCAATATTATTCCTTCAACCACTGGTGCTGCTAAGGCTGTTGGGGAAGTTCTCCCGGCTACTAAGGGTAAACTCACCGGTATGTCTTTCCGCGTACCGACTGCCGATGTTTCGGTAGTTGACCTGACCTTCCGCGCCACTCGCGATACTTCGATTGAAGAAATCAACGGTCTGTTGAAGAAGGCTTCAGAATCCTATTTGAATGGGATTCTTGGCTTTGCGAATGAAGAGCTGGTTTCGACGGACTTTATCCACGATAATCGTTCTTCCATCTATGACAGCCTGGCCACCCTGCAGAATAACCTGCCTGGTGAAAAACGTTTCTTCAAGTTGGTTTCATGGTACGACAACGAATGGGGTTACTCAAACCGCGTTGTGAACCTGCTTGAACACATGATCAAGAACAGCTAGTAAGTTACATCGACCGATGTTCTCGAAAAGGCCTCCGAAAGGGGGCCTTTTTACCAAGAGGAGGCCAAAATGATTAAGACCATTAAGGATATTTCCGTACGTGGAAAACGTATAATTATGCGTGTGGATTTTAACGTCCCCATGAAGGACGGGAAAGTTCAGGATGATACCCGCATTGTCGCAGCTCTGCCATCCATTCGCTACCTGCTGGAGCAGGGTGTAAAGAGCATCGTTCTGATGAGCCACTTAGGTGATCCTAAGAAAGATGCTAAGAAAGCCAAAGAAAAGGCTGAAAAAGACGGAAAAGAATTTGATGAGGCAAAGTACATCGCAGGTAAACACCGCATGAAACCTGTCGCGGAATATTTGGCGAGTAAGCTGGGAAAACCTGTGGTATTTGCTGGTGAAGACTCTTGCTACGGTAAAAAAGCTCTGGTGGATTCCCAGCCTGACGGCACAGTCCTGATGCTCGAAAATACCCGTTTCCATAAAGAAGAAACCAGTGAAGATCCCGCAGAACGGGACAAGCTGGCCAAAGAATTAGCCAGTTACGGAGAAATCTTCGTCAATGATGCCTTTGGTACAGCTCATCGCGATCACGCCTCTACAGCTTCCATTGCCAAATTCTTAAGCACCAGCGTGGGAGGCTTCTTAATGGAAAAAGAAGTTGCTTACCTGGAGCCCATTGTTCTGAACCCAGCAAAACCCATGGTGGCTATCATTGGCGGGGCTAAGGTTAGTTCAAAAATTGCAGTTTTAGAAAGCCTGTTAAAAAACTCTGCGGCCTTAATTATCGGTGGCGGCATGGCTTATACCTTCTTAAAAGCTCAAGGTCATCAGATTGGCAAGTCTCTCGTGGAAGATGATCAGTTAGATACAGCCAAGAAGGTCTTAGAGGCTGCAAAAAAATCGGGTACGGAAATCGTACTTCCCTTAGATCATGTCGGCTCAGAAAAATTTGACCCTGCGTCTGCTGCGGTGGCGATTCCTGGTGTGGATATTTCCGACAATCTCATGGGTATGGATGTGGGGCCCCAAACCTTGGCGGCATACAAAGCTGTTTTATCCAAAGCAAAGACCGTAGTTTGGAATGGTCCCGTAGGAGTCTTTGAATTTGATGCATTTGCCAAAGGTACAGGTGAAGTTGCCAAGCTTGTCGCTGAAGCCACAGCCAAAGGGGCTACCACGGTAGTTGGCGGTGGTGACTCGGTAGCTGCTGTGAATAAGTTTGGTCTTGCAGATAAGATGAGCCACGTCTCCACAGGAGGCGGCGCTTCTTTGGAATTGCTGGAAGGAAAAAAACTCCCCGGCATTGAAGTTTGTCGGTAAGGAAAGAACATAATGAGAAATAAATTTATTGCCGGAAATTGGAAGCTTTGGGGGACTCAAGATCAAGCTAAGGCCCTGGTTTTAGCGTTGACGGCTTCCTTGAAAGGTTCGAAAAATCGATTTTTAGTGGCGCCACCCTATACGGCTTTAGCGGCAGTCAAGGAACTCACCAAGGGTACAGGCCTACTAGTCGGGGCCCAAGATTGTTCCAGTTTAGAAACCGGTGCTCGAACAGGCGAAATTTCCGTTCTTATGCTCAAGGAGTTGGGTGTAGATGCGGTGATTTTAGGTCATTCGGAACGCCGTCAGTTTCACGGAGAAACAGATCAACTGGTCAACGAAAAGATCAAGTTGGTTCTCAAACATGGCTTAGAAGTTATTTACTGTAATGGCGAAACTTTAACGGAACGCGAAGCTGGCAAAGCGGCTGAAGTGGTTATTCGTCAAACAAAAGAGGCTTTTGCTGGTATTCCTGAGTCAGATTTAAAGAAAATTACAATTGCGTATGAGCCTGTATGGGCTATTGGGACCGGCAAAACGGCAACCCCGCAGGATGCCAATGAGATTCATCAGGTCATTCGCCAAACGATCAAAGAACTCTATTCAAAGGCCGCCGCAGATGCTATGATCATTCAGTATGGAGGGTCCGTCAAACCCGAAAATGTGAAGGATTTGATGGCCATGCCGGATATTGATGGAGCTTTGGTGGGAGGGGCATCGCTCAAAGCGGAAACCTTTCTTCCTATCTGTCTATTTGATAAATAATTTTTGGGAGTTTACTCATGGGGATTCTGGAAGGCATTCTCTTGGTTCTTTTTGTATTGATTGCCGTATTGCTCATTTTAATGGTGCTGATTCAAGACGACCAAGGGGACGGCCTCACAGGTATGTTTGGCGGCGGTAGTTCAACCACCTTTGGTTCTCGGGCTGGAAACGTCTTAACTAAGACGACTTCCATTCTGGGAGCTTTGTTTATGATTTTAGCTTTTGTTTTGGCGTTTATGTTCAAGACTTCCGTAACGGGGGATGTGGCAGCGGCGGCTCGTTTACAAAGTCAAAAGTCAGCGGATTGGTGGGAAGCGAAAGCTCCTGCCCCCGTACTACAACCCGCACAGACAGCACCACAGGTTCCTGCGTCAACAGCTTCCACGACGTCTACTACGAACGCAACGACAACGAACGAAAAGGTAAATACTTCAAGTCCTGTCCCGGCAAAAACAGCTCCTGTAAAGTAACAACTTTCTAAGTTCATTGTTTAATTCTCAACCCTGGGCTGATGTTCAGACCAGGGTTTTTTCTTGACAGGGGTAAAGGCCCCCTGATACTGTCATGAGGAACTCTGAGATAACTTAAGAGTTTCAAAGGCAAAGAAAGGATTTTATGAAGAAATACCTCGTCATTTTCCTCTTAACTCTGGCCACTCTGGGGGCTCAGGCGCAGGCTCTGGGTGGGCCGGTTGCTATTGTTAAGCTGAATTCAACTTATGTCATTACCCAACAAGCTTTTCGAGAGCGTGAACAAATTGTAGCTTCTAATGTGGGTCGAGCTTTAACACCTCAAGAACAATCTTCTGTTTTGGATTCCATGATTCAAGATGAATTGTTTCGTCAAGCCGCCGCACAAGCTGGAATTTCAGCCACGGATGATGATGTTTTGCGTCAACTTCGCCAAAGCAATCCTCAAGCTTCTGACGAACAAATTAAACGTGAGATGGAACAACGTTACCATATGTCTTGGTCCGCTATTCTTGTTGAGATCAAAAAACAGCTGACAGCACAAAAGTTTCTTGCTACCCAACCTGGGGTACGAGACATTGGAAAAAACTTGGACGTCAGTGAATCGGAAATTACTGACTTTTATAATAATCATGCGGATAAGTTTGTCTTACCGGATATGGTCAGGGTTTCTTACATTTATTTTGATACGACGGTACACCCTCAGGGAACTCTCGACGAAATTACTCAAAAAGCTCAAGACGTTTTAAGCAAAATCCAAGCGGGAAAAATAACTTTTGAAGAAGCCGTCAGGCTTTATTCGCAAGATGCACGCACAGCTCGTCTCAACGGTGATTTGGGTTTTGTCCCTAAAGACATTGATTCGCCCAATTTACAACCTTATGTGCAGATTTATGGTAAGGATTTCTTACGACAGCTCTTTGATCTTCATGTAGGTGATGTGAAATTGCTCAATACCAGTCATGGTTTGGCTATTGTAAAAATTACTGATCATATACAAAAGCACTTTTTGAATTTAACTGACCCCATTTTCCCCGGACAAACCGTCACGGTGCATGACTACATCAAACAAAACCTTTACCGTGAAAAAGCGATGAAAGCCGAAGATTCTTTCATTCAGAAGGTGGGGGAACGCCTGAGAAACGAGGCGGATGTGAAAACCTATCCGCAGAACATGTAATTTATGGGATCACGACGTCAAGCACGAATCTTAGCCTTTCAAAATCTCTTCGGACAGGACTTTAATCCACAAAAGTCCGAAGAGGCTTTGTCTTTTTCTTGGATGGACCCAGAGGAATTTGCTTCCTTGGAACCCGATGTCCTAGCTTTCGCCCGGGGTCTTATCCAAGGAACATTGGAAAATTGGGAAGCTATTAATACTTCCATTCAAAGTCATTTGAAACGTTGGGATTTTAACCGCATTGGGAAAGTTGATCTAGCGATTCTTCGGCTCAGTGTGTTCCAAATGTTGTATATGAAGGATATTCCCGTCAAAGTTGTTATCGATGAAGCGATTGATCTAGCCAAAAGTTTTGCCTCAGATGAATCTTACCGTTTTGTGAATGGGGTTCTCGACGGGCTGCGGCGAGAAAAAGGCCTGTGAGTCATGAAGTGGGGACGTCTCGTCTTCCTCGTACTTATTCTTGCCACTTTAGCTGGTGGGGCCGTTTTGTTTTGGACGGTATTTTTTCCGTCTTCTCCCCCCCGGCTTTATCACGATCTACCACGAGTGGATCAAGATATTCAGACAGGACAGTTTGCTCAAGCGGAAAGTGACTTATCCCGTATTCCTCAATCCAGCTTGACCAGTACAGGTTGGTTGAGTCTCTTGAAACGGGCGCATTTGATCGCGGAAAAAACTGGAGACTGGAATTATTCCCGTCAACTGTCACAAAAAGCCCTTCATCTTTTTCCTGGAAATCTCAATTTCCGTGCCCTTTTGGTGTGGGAGGATTTACAGCATGGGAACGCAACGCAAGCTCTGACCGAAGCCCAACAACTCAAAGGAACATCATGGCATAAGCTTTGGCTTCAAGCTTCCGTCGAAGCTCAAGAGTTTCCTGAGAAGCCAAGTTCTGAGTCAGTTGAAACTTATCTCTCGTCTTTGTTACAAGAACCGACGTCAGCCTCTTTGCCAGTTTTACAAAGTCTCCTCCCTTTGGGAGAACAGTCTTGGAATACCGACCTATTGATAGCCGCTTTGTCTCAAGTGCGACTGGATGTAGCGGTCGAAGCCCTAAGGTCTTTAAATGATCAAATTCCCCAATCTCCCTTGCTAAAAAGTCTTAGTGTTCTCGTGTCTGCCGATCAACAGCATTGGGACCAAGCCTTGACTCAAGATCGCCAAAACGAACCTCTTTCAGATCAACTTTCCTTACTCTTGAGAGCAGAAATCCTTTTACATCTTCATCAAGAACAAGCCGCTCAACAAATTTATGACACCCTTTTAGCGAAAAATCATAACTTACCCGAAGCTGTTTATCTCAACCTAGTAGGCTTGGCTTTACAGAAGAAGGATATTCCTCAAGCTGTCCGACTTATTGCCCAAGCTAAAGCCACCCAACATTGGCATACTCAAGCCCCTCTAGAAAAGCTTTTAACTTGGCAAGTTGAGTTTGCTCAAGGCAACACGGAAGCTGTGAATCAAGCCATGCAAGCCGTCTTAGAAGAAGCGAAAGCTAACGGAGACACCTTGTTTTCAACGCAAGTTGAACTTCTGAGAATGTCACTTTGGCCACTGACCTTTTCCTTACCTCGACTGTGGAGTCTTTTTCATGAATTTCCTGGGTTTGCCCCATTGGCAGAACGTTTAGTCTGGGAACTGATGAAAGAGGGGGACTGGCAACAAGCTCTCCGTGTTACTGAGGAATGGAAAACCCAAAGTCCTGAAAAACCGGATTGGTGGTACCACTATGACCGGGCCTTGATTGCCTCGCACCAGAATCATTTTTCCGAATCTTGGGAAAGTTTTTCACGGATCTCACGCTCAGAGCGGGATGCCTATTATTATTACAACCGAGGTTTAGTGGCCCTTTTAGCCGCACAAAAAGAAGCGGTAAGTCAAAAGGATGAGTGGTTGAGAAAAGCCGGGGAAAGTTTTTCTTCAGCTTTAAATCTGAGCTCAGAACTAGAAAATTCAGCGTTTACTGCCGATATTCTCTATCACCGGGCAGAGGCTTCCCTGGCTTTGATGCCGGATTTAGATTCAGACCTCTCCAAATCGGTGTATGGAACGGCTGTTCAGGATCTTCAAACGGCGGTAGTATTAAATCCTCAAAATTGGGAAGCTGGGTATTTATATCGAATTGTTACGGTTAAGAAAGGACTAAAACCATGATTCAGCTCAAAACGAAAGAACAGATTCAGAAAATTAAAGAATCTTGTCAATTATTGGCAAAAATGTTTCATGACATTGCCCCTCTCGTTCAAGTGGGGGTATCAACCCTAGACTTAGATAAGTGGGCAGAAGATTTTATTCGACAACACGGGGGTAAGCCAGCTTTTAAAGGTTACCAAGGTTTTCCTGCCACATTGTGTACTTCTTTGAATCAAGAAGTCATTCATGGAATTCCCAAAGCTAACCGTAAAATTCAAGCTGGAGACCTGGTTAGTTTGGATTGCGGAATCGACCTTGGCGGGTATTTTTCCGATATGGCTGTTACCTATGCCGTGGGTACCGTGACCAAAGAAGAAGAAACGTTGCTTTCTGTCACCAAAGAATGCCTGGAAGCTGCTGTTGCCGCGATGAAACCGGGAGGTCGAATTCGCGATGTCGCCAACGCCGTCACTCAGCTGGTAAAACCCCACCGCTTTGGCATCGTGGATCAGTATTGTGGCCATGGCGTAGGGTTTAGCCAACATGAGGATCCCCAAGTTCCGAACGCTTTGGGCGTGGGAGCTTCTCCACGGTTGGTTCCCGGAATGGTTTTGGCTATTGAACCTATGATCAATTTAGGGAAACACACGGTAAGAGTTCTGAGTG
>DAIDJJ010000096.1:0-9728 GCA_027451385.1 Spirochaetales bacterium
GGGCGCCAACTGGCAAGAAAGTACAGTAAAATTCTAAATTAATTTCTATAACATGAGGAGACAGAAATGAAAATCCGCTGTTCATGTGGAAAAGTTGAATTCGAGGCGAAAGGTAAGCCCATCTTGGTAAGTGTATGTTACTGTGATGATTGTCAGCGAGCGTCGCGCCAATTGCAAGAACTTCCCGGTGCCCCGCATATTTTAAGGAATGATGGCGGAACCCCTTAAGTCCTCTATCGAAAGGACAGAGTACGAGAAGGGACACTGGTATTCTTTTTTCCGGGACCGGCTCGTCGGTACGGTACCTCCCGCGTGCTTCCTCAGGAGGTGCCGGCCTATAAAGGGTTTCCCCCTCGATTCATTTTTCGCTTGCTTGGAGCCAAGCTTGCGATGATATTAAAGTTGTGAAAAGGTGGCGGAAATCGATTCAAGACCGTCGATGTTTTCAGTAAGGAGAGCAGAACATGCGATACAGAAGTCGGCGTCCTTCTCAATCTCGACGGTCTGCTGCCAACCGCAGAAGGAGGCCGATTATACTTTCAGAAGGGCTCGGAACCCTCGGTCTGGAAGGACGGTCCCTTTACCGAAGCCTATGTTGAACTGCGCCGCGTCTACGAAATGGACGACTTTGAAGTTAAAAAGGAGTAGAACATGAGCAAGACAATTTTCATTACCGGCGCTTCGTCGGGACTAGGGCGTGCGGCCGCCTTAATGTTTGCCCAAAGAGGATGGACAGTTCTAGCCACCATGAGAAACCCCTCAGCCGCGAGTGAATGGGGTCAGATCGCTAACGTTCATGTTTTGGCTCTCGACGTGAGTGATCCGAAGGCGATTCAAACCGTCGTCTCGAAGGTTGTTCAAGAGTACCAAGTTGACGTTGTTTTAAATAACGCCGGTTATGGGCTGGCGGGACCCTTCGAAGCGGTTTCCGAGGCTGACCTCAAACGTCAGATTGATACCAATCTTCTGGGTGTTCTGCGGGTGACCCAAGCCTTCATTCCGTACTTTCGTGAGCGCAAAGAGGGAGTGTTTATCGCGGTGACCTCGATTGGTGGTCACGTGGGCTTTCCGTTCAATTCGGTTTACCACGCCACGAAGTGGGCGTTGGAAGGATGGAACGAAAGTCTAGCTTTCGAATTGGCACCCTTTGGGATTCGCGCCAAGACCGTCGCGCCCGGGGGAATTGCCACCGACTTTGCGGGACGGTCCATCACAATCACACAGCACCCTGCTTATGACGCTTTGACGAAAAAGACTATGTCTGCCTTTGCCAAGAATCCAGACAGATCTACAGCGGAGCAAATTGCTGAGGTGATTTGGACTGCCGCGACAGACGGCAAGGACACAGTTCACTATATGGCGGGGAAGGATGCGATACGTTTGGTAAAGTTGCGTCGTTTCTTGGGAGTTCCCCGGTTCATCAAAGCTGTCCGAAAACGTTTTTTCGGGTAACCCCCAAGACAGGACGACCTCCAGAGCCTACCCCGAAAACGGCTTGAAGACCATGAGAAAAACGATGAAACCTAGAGCGACCAAATCAATCAAAAACAGTTTGGCGTTCCCACGGTGGGCTAACAGCTCGGCAAGTTCTCCCGACGCGGGCCCACTCTCCGCCTTTTCTGCGGCGGCTAGTACGCGGATGTGCCAGCCCTTGAGTCCTCTTTCACCGAGAATAGCCAAAGAAATCACCAGGATGTACGTCAGCACGAGCCACGGAGCCAAAAGGTTGAAGCCCTCAGCCACAGCTGTCGCGATACCCAGTAACGAACCGACACCGTAAAAGATCGGGATTGTCTTCCGGATCGGAATGGCGAGCCGAAATGCGGAGGCCACAACTGCCGCGTCGCCCGACTTGGTGATGCTCTGAAGGACGAGACCAGACCCGATAGCCGTCACGAACCCTGCAAAGATAAACAGTTCGTGAACGTACTTAAGAATGAGAGAGAACACTGCCATAAAACCTCCCCAAAAAGTTGACGGTCCGCTTCAGGTCCGTCGATTTGTCAATTATGATTCTTTAAATCAGAATTGCAAGAAAATCGTTGAGCCTTGTTGGCCAAAGGTGACAGCCTCCGCTGGAGCAAAATGTGGCTTGCGATTCCTGAGTATTATAGTACTATTAAACTTATGCGCGAATATCATTCACTCACCTGGGCTTCTCGTAAAGAACTCGACATCGAATTGCAGGTACTGGAAGGATCTTTGCCCCTAGATCTTTCGGGTCACGTCTTTATGAACAGTCCTGTAGGAACTGTAAACTCCGAAGGGACCCCTTTGCCCAAGACCTTACCCGATGGCAGCCACAATCCCGAATGGGGAAATATGATTTTTAACGGCGACGGGATGCTCTTTCGTTTTGATCTGGATAAAGCCGGTGTCGTCGGCGTCAAATCGAGAATTTTACGAACTCCTGATTATTGGGCAGACTGGGCGACCCGTTACGGAACCGACTATTGGAACCAGGGCTTTCGTTTTGATAACTGGGGGATGGCCAGGATGGGGTTGCCCATCGGTACTCGAAATCAGATCAATACTTCGGTTAACCTGTTTCGTGTTCCCGGAAACGAGTCCATTCGGCTGACGGCAAACTTTGATGCAGGAAGACCTTTTGAAATTGACCCGGTGACCCTTGAAGTGCTAAGGCCCCTAGGTTCGAACGCGGATTGGCGGGGCGAGTTTCCGGGAGGGATGAACCAGGTTTTTCCTTTACACCAGTCGAGCGCTCACCCTTCCTATGATCCCTTTACCCGAGAATTTTGGACTGTAAATTTTCGTAAAGACGCTGCAACCTTGGCGTTTTCAAAGGTTTTTAAGCCCCATCTGACGGCACGTCAGGATTGGTTGACTCATGAAATCGAAGCCTTAACCAAGGTTTTGGGGCGACGAAAAGTCAAGGGACGGCAATTTTTGACCCTCATGGAACTTTTTGTAGAGCACCTAGAGACCAAGCACCGTGAAGGACATCATCGTCCCTTTGTTCCCCCTAAAGTTCTAGAAAATCAAGATTGGTTGGGAATGGAAAACGAAGTTCGACTCTTGCGCTGGAATGAAGATGGTCCCATGGATAGCTGGAATCTTCTCGACCCGGATACGGGTAAGAACCTCGTGATCGAGCAGACCATGCACCAGACGGCCTTAAGCCGTAACTGGATTATTTTGGTCGATTCGTCTCTCAAGTTTGCCCTCGATGTGCTTGAGAATAACCCCTTTCCGGAACACCCTTGGCTGAACAGGCTTTTACGTCGCTTAGTGGCTCGGACGATCCAGCCGATCACACCCCTCTATCTGGTAAGTCGAAAGGATTTGGTTCGGGGTACCACCGAGGTGATGACGCGCAAAGTTTGGGTCCCCCTAGAAACAGCTCACTTCTCGGTAGATTACGACGATTCCGACGACCTTGTCACGGTTTATACGAGCCACAACGCCGCCATGTGCGTTGCGGAGTGGGTACGACCCTACGACACCCTGGCCGTGGATGGAAGTCCCGTTCCTGAAAATGTAATAGGACTTTTGACAGCCGGCGAAATGGACGTGGGCCGGACGGGAATCTTTAAAATTGACGCTTCCACGGGAAAAATCCGTCAACAGAAAATTGTATGGAAGACCGGGAGCGAAAAACCTGTACCGGGAGCTCCCCCCGGGCTACATACCTGGGCGACTGGTCTCACGACGTACCGGGGCTCCAACGATGCCGAGTCTCTTCCCGCAAAAATTCCCACGCTTTTTTGGCAGTTTTACGGTTTGGACCGACGTTTTTTGACGCATTTCATTGAAGAACTTTACTCCAACTATAAAAATCGCAAGATTTCGGTGTCAAAACTTAAAAAACTGACCGCCCAGGGTGTTCCATTCTGCTTGGTGCGTCAGGACACGGCCACGCAGGAGCTGGTGGATGGCTGGGTTTTTCAGATGAATGAGAATTTCCGATCCTTGCAATTTGTTCCTCGAAAAAGGGCATCTGATGAATTTTTGGCAAACCCCGAGCTGGATGGATATATTCTTTGTACCATGATCAACGGAAGCCTCGATCTGAGTGCCGAGGAATACACCCGAGAAATTTGGATTTTTGACGCCGCTAAATTGCATGAGGGACCCGTTGTGAAGCTAGGACACCCAGAACTTTCGTTCGCCTTTACAATCCATTCGGTTTGGGCCCCTCGGCTCGATACAGCCCCTCGGTTGCCTCGGTACGATGTACGAGCCGATTACCAAAGCGTCCTGGAAGCTATGACAGACCCTGAAAAAAAGAGAGAACTCAGCGAATTCATGGAGCGTGAGGTTTACCCCCACTATGAACAATCTTGAAGCTTTGGGCCGGGAACTCCTAGAGGAACTCAGACCTTATCACGCCCGACGAGAGGTTTATTCGGGCCTGTTTCCTCTACCATTTCGGAACTCAGTCAATCACGTGACACCTTTCGGAACGCGTGATCCTTTAGTTTTTCGGCACCCCCGAACACGCATTCCCTTTCTGGCTCCGGAACAAACAGGTCAGCTGGATCAACCCTTGGGACCTGAGGCCGATTTGTACAACTGGGGTACTTCGGTCTGTTACGCGGCGTCGGGAAAACCTCCAATCGAGGTCAACACTTCGGCAAACCCCTTTCGCCAAATTCTTGACGGGGTTCCCGATCTAAGTTGGGCTAACGAGCCAGGATGGCCAAGGAGTCTCAAGCCTTTCCTGGAAACCGTTTTAAAAAAGAATCCCACGGAACGTTACCGCTCACTGGAAGGTCTAGAATATGACTGGAATCAAGTTTGGAACAGCACCAGTTGGGAGCTTGTTGAAGCCCCCTTGTTGCGCTCACAGGACGTGCCTCAACTCTTTGTGCCACCGAGCCAACTCTTGGGTCGTGAAGAAATCCTGAGTCAGGTCTCCGAGGCTGCCGAACGCGCCCGTTCCCGTTTAGGACCTACTCTTGTTCAATTACGTGGCGAGGAAGGGTTGGGAAAAACGCGTCTTCTTCGTAGCAGTGCCGAACAATTAGCATTAGAAAACGAAGGTTGGTTTTTTCTTGACGGCTCGTCGGATCGTAGCACCCCTTACGGGGCGTTGCGTGGCCTTTTGTTACAGATTCTTGCCCACTCCGTTTGGGAACAAGAGTCCTTTCGTGAGAGATTTTTTGCTTCACTGATCGAGGATTCAGGAGAAAAAGCTTCGGTTCTTTCTCGTCTCGTCCCAGTGTGGGAAGCTTGGGCTGGCCCTGAAAATGGTGATAGCTCGGGGGATAGTCGGGCTCTCAAAACTCGAATGGATTTTGCCTGGGTTGCGCTTTTGAGGGCTTGGCTTAAGCATGTTCCCTTGATCCTTCTTTTGGACGATGCGGAGTTTTTAGGTCGAGAAACGCTAGATATTTTGGAACTCGTTGTGACGAGTTCAGCTGGGAACCGCCTTGCTTGCATTGCGACAATAGAATCTGCGTCGGCGACGGGGTTAGGACACTTTCCAGCTTTTAGCAAAGACCGTCAAATTTGCAGGGATGTCCAGCCCTTGTCGGTTTCGGTTTTGCATACCCTGGTCTCCGCCCTTCCAACTCATGCTGATCAAAGAGAAGAACTCACCACCTTGCTGGCGTCTAAGACTCAAGGAATTCCTCGATCCTTGGACTACTTTTGGGAAAACCTCAAAACCTTTGACGCGGTTCGACCCGATGTGTCATCAAAAAGTTGGCTCTTTAACCTTGAAATCATTCGTACTCTGGAGATCCCTGAAAGTTCCTTGGGTTGGTTTCGTGTTCGTTTAGCTTCATTAGAGCCCCAGGCTCTTCGGGCCTTGAGCCTCTTGACCTTATTTCCAGTTGGGCTAGCGCACGTACAACTCAAACAGGCGAGCGCGTTAATTTTGGGGTCCCAGCATGAGGTGAGCGTAGATACCTTGAACCAACTAGTGCGAGACGGTTGGGCGGTGAGGGAGCCACAATGGAAGCTGGCCTCGCGGTCTTTGGAACGTGCCGTTGAAGAGTTTATCGACCCTCTGAACTGGGCTGAACTGTTGGAGGGCCTAGCAAATTACCGCTTAGCGACAGGGGCGCCAGAGGACGGCGAAGACATCCAAATTCTTTCTCGTGCTCTGGAAAGTTTTGTTTCTGCCAGACGTCTCACGTACATCCCTGTAATTTTATCCTGTGCGAGCAGCCTCATTCGCCAAAGTGCTTATTCAAAAGCCTGGAGCCTTGTCAGTATTCTTCCCCCCGAAGCCTACGTTCGATATGAACCCGATCCTCAAGCTGTTTTGAGTGTTATAAAAATTGCTGCGTTGGCCGGTCAGACGGAAGCTTTTTCTGCGCTTGTCTCCTTGTTGCAAGATACCCCCCCGACGAGCCTGGACAGAATTGAGATCGATTACGCCATGACGCGGGGGTGGCTCAACTTGGGAGCTTTAGGTCCAGCACTAGACGCGGGTCTTTCTCTCTTAGAGAGTCAGGGAATACGGCTTCCCCATCAACCCAAGCTTTGGGATGTTGTCGTGGGAACGTTGCCCTTGCAGATGACGCTGGGCTCTTTGAGCTTGGAACGTCTTTTAGACAGGCCAGCGGCCAAAGGACGGACCTCGCTATTAATTCTTGAAGTCATTCAGATCTTGTCGACAGCGGCTTTTTTTTATCGTCCCCTTTTGATTCCCATTTTGACAGCTAAAAACATCTTGTATGGGTTAAAAGCTGGTCTTTCTGCCGGGTTGGGCGTCAGTTTCGCGACGTTGGCGTTTCAACAGGCTGTGATCTTTAAAAACCCGGGGCAAGCCTTCCGAACTCTGATCTGGGCAGAAGAAATTCTCAATAAGTATCCTTCTAAGGATGCTCAAGTTCGCGTCGATTTTTTAGCCTGGTCGTTTGTGCGCTGGTGGGACTTGCCGTTGGTAGGGGTTGGGACCGCTCTTCTTGAAAACTCCCGGACTGCCATGGCCCTTGGGATGAATGACACGGGTTTTAGTAGTTTTGTCATAGGCGTGTATTACGAGCTTTGGGGGGGGCAGGAACTTTCGTCTGTTCTTCGTAAAGTTGAAGAAAAAGCTCGGACGATTGAATTGCAAGGGAACTCCCAAAACCTCATACTTTTAAAAGGGATTCAGGCCTTTCTGGCTTACCAAGCGGGCGGGGATCGTGAAGATTTTGAAACTTTTCGGAAAAGCCTCGTGGGTCATCGAGAAAAAAAAGTTTGGACAACGTACTTTAGTTTGGGCGGGCTAGTGCTGTTGACGGACCTGCTGGACGGGAATATTTTGAACTCCCTTGAAGTTGCCCAAACCTTGGTAGCCAAATTGTCTGTGGTAGGTCTTGCGACCTATACTTACCCGATTATTCTGGTATTGGCTGCGGTGTTTGGTTTACTTAACAACGGTCTCAAACCACACTCCCCATTAGTTCGTAAAGTGCGCCGCTTGCTCAAACGTTTTGAAGACAAAGGGGCCGTCAGTTTTCGAGGACAACGGTTCTTACTTGAGTCGGTTCTTTTCCGCCACGAAAAAAAATTTGCCGAGGCTCATTGGTTGGCTACGATCGCCATTGATAGATTTTCGCAAGATAATCAGACCTTAATGGTTGCCTTGGCGTTAGAAGTTCGTGCGACGATTCTTGAGGATCAAAATCTGGCCGAACTCGCACGCCGGGATTGGAAAGCTGCCTACTGGTCTTGGCGTGAACTCGGTTACCTTCGTCACTCGGCGTTCCTTGCTACGACGAGGAGTTACCTATCCCCTATTTCGGGCAACTCTGCCGAAGTGGGCTCGCGTTTGGCGGCTCTGGAAAACTTTGCCAATGCCTCTCTTCAACTGATGCAGCAAACCTCCCGAGATGCTTTGGCCGTCAAGGTTGAAGAGCTCTTTGGTGAAGGAGGTCAAGAACGGATTCGGGTTCTTGTTCTCAACGGTCAGGTGTGGCAACAACTGGGCAGCGTCAAACAAAATCTCGAAAAGAAGCAGGCTCCTCTTTTACTCCTTCATCGAGCGTGGGATCAGCAGGAATTGATCGTCGTAGACGGTCGGGGCCTTGAGAAAATTCCTGATCCCTACCTCAAAGGGCATCGGGGAAGTCTGGCGATTCTGCCTCTTGTTCGAGAAAAGCGCACTCAAGCTTTGGTTTTTCTTGAACACCCTGTGTTAACAGGAGCCTTTCCTGATCGCCGAATCGAAGCTTTAAAGCCCCTGGCGGCTCAAGCCGCTGCGGCCTTTGAAAGCCGTAGTCTTCTTGAAGAAATGGAAGCCAGAGTTTCAAGACGCAATGTGGATCTTGTCAAGGAACGTGACCGTGCCGAAGCTCTACTTTTGAATATTCTGCCCCGAGCCGCCGCAGAGGAGCTTAAAAACACAGGCAGAACCCGTGCCAAGACCTACCACAACGTGACGGTCATCTTTCTGGATTTTGTGAGCTTTACCTCGGGTGCCGCCAAGATGGAGGCTCAAGATCTGGTCGATCTCATCGACGAGTATTTTTCGGGTTTTGATAAGATCATGGATCAGTGGGGACTCGAGAAAATTAAAACGATGGGCGATGCTTATATGGCCGTTGCTGGACTTCCTGAAGGCGGTTCTTCGGCGGCGTCCTTGGCCGTTGAAGCGGCCAAAGCCATGCTTCAATTTGTCGCTCAGGTTGGTCAAAAACGCAAAGACCGGGGCTTGATGGGTTTCCAGGCTAGGGTAGGTTTGCATTCGGGTCCCGTTGTCGCCGGGGTTGTCGGAACCCGAAAGTTTCAATTTGACATTTGGGGAGACACGGTGAACGTTGCCGCACGGCTTGAGCAAAACTCTGAACCTGGCCGCATCAACCTCAGCGAGGCTACCTGGAATTTGGTGAAAGACAAGTTTAAAACCCAGCCACGGGGAAAAATCTTAGCAAAAAACAAGGGCGAGATTGAGATGTATTTTATCGAAGAGTAGACCCGGAAGTGACTGTACTAGCAGTTACTGACCTAAGACAAGACGGGAGGCAATATGAACCGCACATCCAAGATCATGACCGAGGGCCTGGAGCGTACACCACAAAGGGCGATGCTCCGAGCCACAGGCTTTACCGACGACGATTTCAAAAAAGCTCTGGTCGGCATTGCGTCGACAGGAAGCGAACTTTCCCCGTGTAACTTCCATTTTGATGGTCTTGTTGAAACCGCCAAGGCTGCCCTGCGAGAAGTGGGGATGGTACCTCAGAAGTTCGGTCTGCCCATGGTGACCGATGGCCAGGCCATGGGGCACGAGGGTATGAAGGCGTCTCTGGTAAGCCGCGAGGTGATCGCCGATGGCGTGGAGATTGTGGCTCGTGGCCACCAGCTTGACGCCTTGCTTGGCTTTGGTGGCTGTGACAAGACTATCCCGGGAGTACTTATGGGGATGATCCGGGTCAACAGACCGGGCGTATTTTGTTACGGTGGTACCATCAAGGCCGGCCATCTCGAAGGACTTGCCCTCGACATCGTGTCAGTTTTCGAGGCGGTTGGTGCCCGATCAGCAGGAAAGATCGACGACCGTCAGCTTCATGCGGTGGAATGTGCGGCCTGCCCCGGGGCTGGAGCGTGCGGAGGTATGTATACTGCCAACACCTTAGCTTCAGCGGCAGAAGCCCTTGGCTTGGCGGTGCCCGGTTCGTCGTCGATTCCGGCCGTTGATCTGTCCAAGTCCGACCATGTCCGTGAATCGGTACGTTGCCTCCAAGGACTCGTTGAACGTGGTGTCGGCATTCGGGACCTTCTAGACAGACGGAGCTTCGAGAACGCGATCCGAACCGTAATGGCGCTCGGTG
>DAIDJJ010000097.1:0-9724 GCA_027451385.1 Spirochaetales bacterium
GAAATTGAGCAAGACGGGGGATCCTATACCCGCGAACGAGTCGAAGCCAAAGAAGAATAACCAAAAATGTCAGCGGGATAAGTGCTTGAGCTAAAGTGTCTTGAAGTTTAAGTGAAAACTTCTCCCAGCTTGAAAGTTTAACTTCTTGGAATGGCTTTAGAGGATCCCCCACGATTAATTTCCTGTTTTTTGAACAATCATATCGACAGCATCTCCCAGAGTGCGAATTTTGTCTGCGGCGGCATCATCGACTTCAATCGAGAACTCATCTTCAAAGGCTAAAATAATGTCGACCAAGCGTGCCGAGTTCACTCCAAGGTCCTCAAGGATACGTGTCGAGGGTGCTGCGGCTTTGATGGCTTCTTGGTTTTTGGAAAAAGGTCCAATGATTTCAAGAACCTTGGTCATGGCTTCGTCTTTTTGCATAATCTTGCCCCTCCTATGGGCGTTTCTTCAGAAATTATCTCTTCCATTTTTGGAAAAAAACACAGGCATTAACATCACCAAAACCAAAGCTCGCTTTGGCTAAGATTTGTGTTTCGTAAGAAATCGTTTTTTGTACAATGCTTTTGCTATAAGGAATCAAACTTGGGTGCAAATCTTCACAATTGAGCGATCCATGGACAAAACCATGAGAAACCTCTAGAACTGATGCGACGCATTCAAGTCCACCAGCTGCACCCAAGGCATGTCCAATCATCGATTTTGTCGAGTTGATTAACGGAAACTTGTCAGGAGAACACCCTAGTGCGGCGCTCCAGTTTTCAAACTCTAGCGGGTCAGCCATTGTCCCTGTTAGGTGCCCATTAATCACATCAATGTCTGAAGGTTGAACACCGGAACTTTCCATGGCGTCTTTAATGCAACGTTGTACACCTACGGGGTTAGGTGAGGTCATACTACCTTTTCCCCGTTGGCCACCACTGTTGACATGACCACCCCGTACTTCCGCATAGATTATGGCTCCCCGGGCTAGAGCACTTTCTAAGGACTCAAGCATGAGAATTCCTGAACCGGAGCCAGGAATAAATCCGCCCGTTGACGCACTCATGGGGCGTGAGGCTTGTTCAGGTCGGTTATTAAAACCACGGCCCAGGACACGCATGGCATCAAAACATCCCCAAATAAAGTGAGAACTGCCTTCGGCACCACCTGCAAGCATCCTCTGCAAACGCCCCTCTTTGATTTGATAATAGGCATTGATGACGGCTTCGGTTCCTGTGGTGCAAGCGCTAGAGTTGGTGGTCACTTGACCTCCAAGTCCTAAAAGTCCACCTACCAGGGCACTGACGGAACTTGCCATAGTTTGTTCCACCATACTGCTTCCCAGACGACGAACATTCCCTGCACTGACCTGAGGAGACACGATTTCACACATTGTCTCGGCTCCACCGATACCTGTTCCAATCATTGCTCCAGTATCCCAATCAATTGCGTCGTTTGACTGGGGGTCAGGAAGTCCTGCGTCGCGCCAGCAATCCAGGGCCGCCATCCCTGCATAGAGCATCGAACTGTTCATGGCCATCAGCATCTCTTCAGAGAAATAGGTCTTTTTCAGCTCTTCTATGCCCTGTGGGATACCGCCGACTTGACACCCGAATTTGAGTTCTTGGAGTTTATCATAGTACCTAATCCCAGAACGACCTTCTCGGAGAGCCGCTTCATAGGCACTTAACCCCAAGGCGTTCGGAGCTACAACCCCCATCCCAGTTATGACAACTCGCGTGTTAGACACTTTTCACTCCTATGCCTGAGGCTGTGCCACTGACCACCAGACTGCCATCGCTGGCAAACATTTGAATATTGGCGCGCAGTTTTTTCCTTCTCCAAAAAACCAGGTCTCCTCGAAGGGTCACGGTTTCTCCAGGTAAGACGGGCCGATGAAAATCAATTTGAGCATCTGAAAACATCGTAAGCCAATCATGATGCTCTTCAGGGGGTAATTCAATTCCTACAAGGTAAATGCCTTGGCAAACTACACCAACTTGGCAAAGAGCTTCAAGTAAAATAACGCCTGGGGTAACAGGTTTTCCTGGAAAATGTCCCGAATAAAAGTATTCGTCAGGGCGGAAGGTATAACGGCCTATAATGTGGGACTTATCCACTTCAAGAATCTCGTCAACAAACCTAAAGGGGCGTTGCTGAGGAAGTAAATCGAGGATTTGCTGGGGCGATAAGGGAGGGTAAGTTTTAGCCTCCATAAAGGCCTCCATTGACGTGAAATACACTCCCTGTGCAATACGACCCCTCTGTGGCAAGAAACCTGACTAGGCGGGCTACTTCATCAGGCTTGCCCATTCGTCCTAAGGGAATTCGTTTCAAAATTTCTTCTTTCACTTGCGAGTCTAAGTTGGCAGTCATGGCGGTTTCAATAAAACCCGGGGCAACAGAGTTGACAAGAATATTGTAAGGAGCCAATTCTGCGGCTGCGGACTTAGTAAAGTTGTCCAGAGCGGCCTTGGTCATCCCATAAGCTGTTTGTGTGGGGTTGCCAGTGCTTCCCACGACACTTGAAATGTTGATGATGCGTCCTTCTTTTTTGCGGATCATCAGACGGGAAAGTCGTTTGGTCAGGTACCAAACACTTCGCATATTGGTGGCTACCGTGGAGTCAAAATCAGCAAGTTTTGCGGAAAAAAGCGGGGCATCGACCGCAATACCGGCATTATTAATTAAAACGGCCAAGGCATCACGCGATTTAAGCTGTTCATAAACAAAATCCACACCAGCTTCTGTGCCCAAATCAGCTTCAATATGAAAAGACTCGGGAAGTTCGGCGACAAGCGCAAGGGCGGCTTCACGTCCTTTGTTGTAATGGACACCTACAGAGAAACCGGCTTGAGAAAGTTCGCGGCAAATAGCCGCCCCAATTCCTCCGGCACCTCCGGTGACAAGTGCTAAAGGTCTCATCGGCGCATCACTCCCCCCACCGCTTTTTGTGAACGATGGGGATAATCTTCATAACGTATTCCCAAAAAGATGCCCACTTTGGCATCTGTCAGGTTATAAATCAACTCATCATCCACGTAGACTCTTCCATTACCCACCGCAATGGCACTACCAGCCGAAGGCAAGTCAGAGAAACGGCGAATATCAATTTCATAGCGGACGACTTTATTATGAGGACGTATCTGACCCAAAAATTCGATTTCACCTACACCCAGTGCCCTTCCTGCACCTTTGGCCCCACGGATTCCTGTATAGATTCCTAAAAGTTGCCAAATAGCATCAACGCCAAGACACCCCGGTTGAACAGGGTCTGTACGAAAGTGGCATTGAAAGAACCAGGCATCAAGGTTTACGTCTTGTTCGGCAATAATTCGGCCTCGGCTCCCCTTATGCTCAATCAAGGTAACTCTATCTAACATGAGCATAGGAGGAGCGGGAAGATTGGCAAACCCCCCTTCGGGAGGGTCTTCAACGAGGGTTCCCCAGGCTAAAGCCAGAAGTTCTTGTTTATCCAGTGAGGTTTTTTGAAGATAATCTGAATATTTCACGGTTTTTCCTCTAAAAACTGAAGTGCCACTCCACCCCAGGTTAGTCCTGAGCCGACCACGACAAGAGCAATCGCGTCACCTGGGACAAAACGTTCCCAGTTCTGAGAAAAGACTCCTGGGGCACCCGCCGCACCACAGTTGCCAAATCTGTCGACATTGTAAAGATGGCGATGGGAAGGAACTTCAAGGCGTTCACAAACAGAAGTGAGCATCGTTAAGTTAGCTTGATGCCCAATAAAATAGGCTTCAATAGGCTTGATGTGTTCTCGCATTTCTCGGAGAGTCTCACTGGATTTGCGAATGGCAAAGGCCTGAACAGCAGAACCGTTTTGCGTAAAGTGGTCACCCGTGGCTATCTTGACCTTAGACCAACCTGACGGATCAGAATGAAGGCTCGATTTTGTGGCACAAATGGCCGAAGGAACTCGGGTTGAAAGCACAGCAGCAGCAGTACCATCACCCCATAGAACCGCCGAACTTCTATCACGATAATCTACGGTTCTTGTGGTGTTTTCAGGGTTAACCAGTAAAATGTAATCTGGTAACGTCTCGGGTCTTTGCGAGAGAATAAAATGAAGCCCTGCTACAAAGCTTGAGCAGGCGGAATTAAGATCAAAACAGGTGGCTTCAATTCCCAATTCAGCGGCAATTTGGCATGCCTCAGCGGGAATTGTATACTGAGGTGAACACCCCCCAGCAATCACCAGGCCTATATCGGCAGAGGTCAGTTTGGCACGGCTGAGGGCCATAAGGGCCGCCTGAGCCCCTGTCTGAGCATTGGTGTAGAGTGAAGCTTCGTGTGCTGCACGAGGATCTGCGTTGTATGTACGTCGAATGTAATCAAGAGGGAGCACAGTTCGTCGTGTATGAATTCCTACTCGTTCCGTGATCCATTGATCGTCCGTACCAATGTCCAGAGATTCAAAAAAGGCATTATCAAGAATATTTTCAGGATGAAAATGCCCCATGCCATGAATAAATAAGCGCGATTCACTAACCATATCAGAAGGCTTAGCCGGCACTGACGTGTTCTCCACCGTCAACCCTTATCAAGGCCCCATTGATCCAGGCTGCTTCCTCTGTGCATAAAAGGGAAATCACATTAGCTACGTCTTCGGGCACAGTAAGCCTACCAAAGGGGTTGCGCAAACGCGCGGTAGCTTTCATGGATTGGTTACCGGGGATGGCGGCTAAGGCGGGCGTTTCCGTGACTCCCGCTTGAACAATATTCGACCGAATACCGTAAGGGGCAAACTCAACGGCAATGGCTCGCGAGACGGCTTCCATGGCAGTCTTGGCGGCCGATACTGCGGCATACCCCCTCCAAGCGACTTCGTTCCCTTCACTTGTCATGCCTAAAACACGGGCGTCAGGAGCAAAAAGCTGGGCCGAAAACACCTTTTGAACCCATGTCAATAAACTCGTTCCCATGCTAAACACAGTTCGGGCCATATCTTCTTCTTCAATAAGGGTTTCACCATAAACAGGTGGGTTTAAAGTATGAAAATGAGGCACTCCTGCTTGAAAGAGCCGTTCCATTGCTTGAGACAATTTTTGAGATTCTATTCCTAGTTCTTGGGCAAGTTGCCTCACCGCTGTTTCTGCACCTTGAGACTTTACTGTGGCAACAATAGGTTTCAGGTTGCCAAAAGCTATCGAATGGAGCAAAACTCGTACCTTTCCGTTACCTATTTTCGATTTCAACGTTTCGAGGGAGGAGTTCATTCCCTCTTCACTCAGAGCGTCAACATTTAAAAAAAGCCCCTCCCCACCTAGGGAGCGAATACTGTCAAATTCTTGTTCAATGCGTTCCATTGCGCCCTTACGGTCGCGATGAAGAATGCAGATACTCATACCTTCTTGGGCAAGTTTTTTTGCTGTGGCTAAACCAAAGCCGCTTGAGCCGCCGAGAATCAGCGCCCATTGGTCCCTATGAAATTTTTTCATCTGCTTCCTTAATAGAATCTGGAGTGTGATCCCTGTCTATTTCCCCTGTCAAGCTTTGGTTGGCCCGAGTTTCCCAGACCCCATGACAATAGCACTCTCTATACTTCAGTATAAGCACAAAACCGTGCCCTAGCGGTACGTTCTGGCACACTTTCTTGCAACTTTATCTAGCTAATAGTTTTGGCAAGCTCCTTAGGATTCGAGATAATTACCCCAATTTACTGAAACCAGCATTCTTTCAGTCCTTTATACTACGGATGGCCACAAACTTTACAATGGGTACGTGCAACAACTTTCGATCCATTTTAAGGCGAAGGAGCAATAAAAAATCCTTAGTGCAATGGCACCGGAAGCCGGTCTTTAGCCGGGGGTGTTCCAAAACAACGTTTATATTCCCGACTAAATTGCGAGGCACTTTCGTACCCCACACGAAGTGCCGCCTCATACGCTTTTTCACCTTCTTGCTGAATGAGCTCTTTGGCCTTGTGCAAACGAATATTCTTGATGTACTGCAGGGGCGAGGTGCTCGTCACGGACTTAAACACAGAGTAAAACGCTGTCGTGCTCATCCCCGCCTCGCGAGCCATGGCGGGAATATCTAGGGGTTTCGCATACTCCTCGTGAATTTTATGGATGGCCTGAGTGACCTGCGAAACTCCGCGTGGACTCAAGGCCAACTCGCGCAAGGCCTCACCTTTTTCACCGCACAGCACACGAAACAAAAGCTCTTTCAAAAAAACCTGCCCCAAAACTTTTGTTTCATTTCTCGAGCCCAGACATTCTAAGAGGCGCAGAGCCGCATCAAGGATGGTTTCGGTAGTGCTCGCGCTATACAGACTCACCACTGAGTGGTCTTGGGGTGGAGGGAGTGCTTCAAGGTTTGACAGCATCTCGCGGATCACCAGGGGGTCAAGCTGAATAATCAGGCCCAAGATGGGCTCTTCGCTTTCGACGATAGCTTCACACACCACGGGTAAAGGGACGGTTTGGACATAGTAATGTCCAGGGTCATACACATACCGCTGATTTCCCCAATAAATATCTTTGCGGCCCTGAGCTAAGAGGATAATTTGGGCGGCATACAACTGAGAACGCTTTTGATAAGCTTCATCTCGTCTAAAGATCGAGACGCCAGGGACCCCTGTCTCGATGACACTCTGTTCCGAGAGCCGGTCCAATAGAAGGACTTTGAGACGCGCCAGCTTTTGTTCCATCATACGATGACTCCTAAGGCATGTTTCCTATTATGCACATAAAAAGGGAAGAAGGGGCAAAAAATCTGCATTCCTTGTAAGATTAGGCAAGACATTTGGTAAAATAGGCATTTCTCTTTACTTCCCGCTTGCCTATTTTCTTTTCAGAGAAAAGATTGAACAGGGGGTTCTATGAAGACTCGTGAACTAGGCAAAAGCGGTTTAACCGTTTCGGCGCTGGGGTTGGGGTGTATGAGGATGAGTTTTGGCGATGCGCCGATTGGAACTAAGGCTGAAATGATTCAATTGATGCACCGAGCGGTAGAACTCGGGGTGAACTTTTTTGACACCGCCGAGGTGTACGGACCCTTTACCAATGAAGAACTGGTCGGGGAAGCGTTAAAGCCCTTTAAGAATCAGGTGATCATCGCCACCAAGTTTGGGTTCAAGCATGGGGCTCAGGGCCCCTTGCCAGGCATCGGCTTAGACAGCCGTCCCGAACAAATTCGTCGCGTTGCGGAAGCTTCCTTGAAGCGTTTAGGCGTCGAAGCAATTGATCTATTTTATCAGCACCGTCCAGACCCCCAGGTTCCTATCGAAGACGTCGCGGGGACCGTGGGCGATCTGATTCGCGAAGGGAAAGTCAAACACTTTGGCCTTTCGGAATCCACGGCTGAACAGCTTAGACGAGCTCACGCCGTTCAAAACGTGACCGCCCTTCAAAGTGAGTACTCCCTGTGGTTTCGCGAGCGAGAAAACGACCTGCTTCCGGTCTGCGAAGAACTAGGGGTCGGCTTTGTCCCCTATAGTCCTTTGGGTCGAGGTTTTCTCACCGGTACGATTACCGAAAAGACGACTTTTGCCGAAAACGACATTCGCGCCAAGAACCCCCGCTTTACAGCCGAAGCCCTTCGGGCGAACCAGGTCATGGTGGATCTCTTGAAAGAGTTGGGCACAGAAAAGCAGGCAACGCCCGCACAAATGGCGCTCGCCTGGCTTTTGGCCCAAAAGCCCTGGATCGTCCCGATTCCTGGTAGTCGAAAGCCGGAACGCTTGGAAGAAAACCTTCGATCGCTAGATGTAAACTTGACCGCCGAAGATCTTTCACGTCTGCGCACCGCCGTCGAAAAAATATCAATTGTAGGAGAGCGCTACTAAGATGGATACTGTAACCTTAAACAATGGCGTAGAAATGCCACTACTTGGCTATGGCGTGTACCAAGTCAAACCTGAAGAATGTGAACGTTGTGTCCTAGATGCCCTTTCGGTTGGTTATCGACTAATTGATACGGCTCAAGCTTACTTTAATGAAGAGGGGGTGGGTCGCGCGATCTCTTCCAGTGGAGTAACCCGAAAAGATCTTTTCATCACTACCAAAGTCTGGGTGGACAACTACGGCTACGAAAAAGCTAAAGAGTCGGTATTTCGCTCCCTCGATAAACTCAAATGCGATTATTTGGATCTGGTGTTGTTGCACCAACCGTTTAGTGACTACTATGGGGCTTACCGTGCGCTGGAAGAGTTATACCAGAAAAAACTCTTACGAGCGATTGGGGTCAGCAACTTCTATCCTGACCGGTTATCTGACCTCTGTGCCTTCAATGAAATAACTCCCCAAGTAAATCAGGTCGAAACAAATCCGTTGAACCAGCAAATACTTGCCCAAGAAAACATGGTGAAGAACAAGGTCCAAATCGAGTCGTGGGCCCCTTTTGGTGAAGGCCGAAACAACATGTTTACCATCGAGCTGTTGCAACAGCTTGGCCACAAGTACCACAAATCTGTGGCTCAAATCATCCTTCGCTGGTTAGTACAGCGTGGTGTCGTGGCTCTGGCCAAGTCGGTCCACCGTGAACGAATGCAAGAAAACTTCGAAATCTTTGATTTCGAGTTGTCACCAGAAGATATGGCCCAGATTCAAACGTTGGACAAAGCCAAAAGCTTATTTTTTTCGCACCAAGACCCGGCGACAGTCGACTTCTTTGTCGACCTGATTCGCAAACGACGTCAGTAGATTCACAAACGACGTCAAAACGAGGAGAAATCATGAAAGCAGCCATTTTTCAAGGAAAAGGAAAAGTCACGATGGAAGAACGCCCGAAGCCGAGCGTTCGCCAGCCCAACGAAGCCATTGTCCGGGTTGTCCGTGCCTGTGTTTGCGGCTCTGACCTTTGGTATTTTCGCGGAGAAAGCGACCATGCGATCGGGGCCATTGGCCACGAATTCATTGGTGTTGTAGAAGAAGTTGGTTCCGAGCTTACAAAACTCAAAAAGGGCGATTTTGTGATTGCCCCGTTTGCGTATAGTGACAATACCTGCCCCCACTGCGAAGCTGGCTTTCATACAGCCTGCATGCAGGGCGGTTTTTTTGGTGCTGGGAAAGACGCTGACGGTGGGCAAGCCGAATACGTTCGCGTCCCTCAGGCCGAGGGCACCCTTGAACTCGTTCCTCCGGGCAAGTACGACGACGCCATGTTGGCTTCGTTGCTGACTTTGGCGGATGTTATGGGGACAGGCTACCATGCGGCGGTAAGCGCTGAGGTCAAGAAAGGTCAAACCGTAGCCGTGGTCGGCGACGGGGCCGTGGGCTTATGTGCCGTCATCTCGGCTAAGCTCTTGGGGGCAAAAGACATCATCATCTTGAGTCGAAACCCGGCCCGCCAAAAGTTGGCCCAAGAGTTGGGGGCTTCGATCGTCGTTTCAGAACGAGGAAAAGAGGCCATAACCAAAGTTCTCGAACTCACCAAAGGGGTTGGAGCCGACGCCGTGCTCGAATGTGTAGGGACCGAACAAGCCAACCAAATGGCCTTTGGAATGGCTCGCCCTGGAGCGGTAGTCGGACGTGTCGGCGTTCCTCATCAGGTAGAGATTTCGGCAATCGGTACTTTTTACCGCAATATCGGGATGAAAGGCGGACCGGCACCGGTAAAGGCTTATATGAATGTCCTTTTACCGGCCGTATTAGAAGGTCGGATCCATCCTGGCAAGGTCTTTGATTTGCAGACCGACTTGGAACACATTCAAGAAGCTTACGAAGCCATGGATGAACGCCGTGCGGTGAAAGCTTTGCTCAAGGTGAGCGAATTG
>DAIDJJ010000098.1:0-9705 GCA_027451385.1 Spirochaetales bacterium
ACACCCCAAGCTTGAATACTGGCGGGAATTCCCAATACGGCCTTGAGTTCTTCAAGATGTTGAAGGAGTACCTCAACTTTCTCCTCGGGTGTTCTGCCACCCCAACCGAGGTCCTCAGATATTCTGGCATACCGATACTTCGTATCAGGATGGGTATAACGGCTAAAGGCGGCTTGCTTTGTCGGGGCATCGACCGCATTGTACCGAATTACCGTACAAAGCAAGAGCGCATTCGCCACCCCATGAGGAATATGAAACGCAGCGCCCAATTTATGAGCCAAAGAGTGACAGATGCCTAAAAAGGCATTGGCAAAACTCATTCCCGCCATGGTAGCCGCTTGGTGGACTTTCGCCCTGGCCTCAGGATGAGAAGCCCCCAACCGATAACTGTCAGGTAAGTACTGAAATAATAATCGAATAGCTTCTAAGGATAAAGCCCGAGTATAATCTGTGGCCATCACACTGACCAAAGATTCTATGGCATGGACTAAAGCATCAATCCCGCCAGCCGCAGTTAAAGCAGGGGGCATTGTCATCACAAGTTCAGGGTCAATTATGGCCATTTGAGGAGTTAAGGCATAGTCGGCAATGGGGTACTTGTTCCCCTCGTCGTCTGTGACCACGGCAAACGGAGTAACTTCAGAGCCTGTACCACTGGTCGTCGGCACAGCAACGAGAATGGCTTTACGACCCATCTCGGGGAAGGTGTAAATCCGCTTTCGAATGTCCATAAACCTCATAGCCAAATCCGCAAATTGGACCTCGGGGTGTTCATACAAGACCGCCATAATTTTGGCCGCATCCATGGGCGAACCTCCCCCAAGTGCGAGGATCGTATCAGGTTGAAAGGCTCGCATTTGTTCGACACCGCTTAGGATAGCCTTCAGTGTGGGGTCAGGTTCAATTTCTGAAAAGACTTCGTAGGCCAAATTCAACCTTGCCAAATGCTGGGTAACCTTTTCAGGCACCCCCCTGGCTTTCAAGCCTTTGTCGGTCACAATAAACACTTTTCGCCGCTCGGCTAAGTCTGAAAGAGCGGTACCCAGACAACCAAACTCATGGTAAATCTTGGGGGGAACCCGGAACCACTGCATGTTGTTTCTCCTTTCGACCGTCGTTTTAATATTCAAGAGATGTTTAATGCCGACATTTTCTGAAACGGAATTGCCTCCCCAACTACCACAGCCCAAAGTCAAACTGGGCTCTAAACGAAAGTTAAAAAGGTCGCCGATGGCGCCTTGACTGGAAGGCATGTTGATCAAGACTCTGGCCGTTTTTACCGTTCGAGAGTAAACCTCGCGCCGTTCGTGGTTCTGAGGATCCGTATACAAAACCGCCGTGTGGCCAAGACCGCCCCATTCGACTAACTTTCGAGCTGTTTCAACAGCGTCCGTAAAGTCCTCAGCTGCGTAAATTCCCAAGACTGGTGATAATTTCTCATAAGAAAAAGGTTCTTCAGCCCCGATACTTTGAGCAATTCCTGCCAAGACCTTGGTTCCTTCGGGAACCTCGATTCCGGCCAATTTTGCAATTTTTAAAGCACTTTGCCCTACTATGGCCGGATTTAACTTTCCTTCAACCAGCAGAATTTGGGCCAGTCGTTGTCGGTCTTCACCCGTTACCAGAAACCCCCCTCTTGTTTTAAACTCATCAAGAAAAGCCTGGTATTGACTTTTCACCACAATGACGGATTGCTCACTGGCACAAATCATCCCATGATCAAAGGTCTTAGAGAGCAGGATGGAACTTACCGCCATGGGAAGATCTGCCGTTTCATCGATAACGGCTGGCGTATTACCAGCTCCTACTCCTAGTGAGGGGGTGCCAGAGGAGTAGGCAGCCTTCACCATGCCCGGCCCCCCTGTTGCTAAAATCAAAGCGGTATCCTTGTGACGCATAAGCTGACCAGTAATTTCAACGCTCGGTTCAGCTATCCAGCTAATGATATGCGGCGGGGCACCTGCCGCCAGGGCGGCTTCATAAACGAGGCGAGCCGCTTCCACAGTGGACTTTTTAGCCCTAGGATGGGGAGCAAAAATAATCGCATTTCTTGTCTTTAACGCTAATAACGCTTTAAATATTGCCGTAGAAGTCGGGTTTGTCGTTGGGATGACACCGGCTAAAATCCCTACAGGTTCAACACTTTTGGTCCAACCCCCTGCTTCATCGCGTTCAAGAATTCCACAAGTTTTTTCGTTGCGATACTTGTTGTAAATCAATTCAGAAGCAAAATGATTCTTGATGACTTTATCTTCTACTACCCCCATCCCAGTTTCTTTCACGGCCATTTGGGCCAAGGGGATTCGTGCCCGATTGGCCGCCAAGGCTGCTGAACGAAAGATTTCATCGACTTGAGCCTGAGAAAATTGGGCATAAGTTTGTTGTGCAACTTTCACTTGAAGCATCAAAGCTTCAAGATCAAATGGGGCCTCTAAAGTAGGTGATTTCATAGCCTGCTCCTTATTTCATAATCATTATATCGATATATCTTGAACTTATTATGAGGAGGCTAAGAGTTTACGACAAGTTAACCTGCTATATTCATAACAGGTTTATCTATAAATTTTTGATTATTTCAAATCTTCAATGGCTGTAATCTTTCGTAATACAGCAAATTCTGCGGAAATTCGCTGGCGAATAAAGCTGGCAATTTCATCTGCTTTTCGGGCATCCAGTTCGATTTGATCTGACGAATCTCGTAACCTAATCGCGGCACTTTGATTTCCCTCGGCAACACCCTGAACCGCAGTGAGGGCTTGGCGAAGCAATTTTGTCTCGTCTTGAAGTGGTTCAACAGCTCCCGCGATGCGCCGTATGGCTTGATGTGCATCATCAGCTTTTTTCTGGATTTCTTCAAAAACTTTTTTGGTGGCGGCCCCAGCTTTTTTAGCACCTTCCAAGCGACTTACACCAGTTTGAATTTGTTGCGTTACAGAATCAATATCCTTTTGAAGTGACGAAACACGTCCTTGAATATCACTCACCGCCTTTTGACTATTTTCGGCCAAGCGTCTTACTTCCAGCGCGACGACGGCGAAACCATGTCCTTGTATTCCAGCTCTAGCCGCTTGAATGGAGGCGTTGATGGAAAGAATATTGGTCTGATCAGCAAAGTCTTTGATCATTTGAACGACTTCATCAATTTGACGCGAGCGTTCCTGGAGGGTTTCGCTGGTTTGGGCAACGTAGTCCATGGTTTGTGTCACAGCTTGAAGGGCCTGAGAAATTTCTGTTAAAGAAACCTCTCCCGCTCCTACAGCCTGAACAGCGGTTTGGACCTGAGCTAAACTTTGCCGAGACTCCTCGTGAATGCTCATCACAGCACCTTGAAAATTATCGACAACATTCTGAGTCTCTTCGACGCGACGATGCTCTGCGAGGGCCCCTGAAGCGACGGATTCGCCCTGTTCTTTCACAGAATTGAGCTCAAGGAGGGTTTTTCCAGAAATTTCTGTTAAATGGCTTGTATAAGGGAGTAACTTCGTCAAACTCGAAGAGATATCCGCAATATTCGAACGTAAACAGTTGAGTTCCCCATTATAGGTGATGATCGTTAGCCCTTTCTCAGAGGCTTCATTGATCAAAGTCACTAGGTCTGGAGTAAAGCAATAGGTGGCAATACCCGTGTATCCGTCTCGAATTAAACTCTCAAAAAGCGGCCGCATGGTTCTTTCTGAGAGATCAATTTGAGGAACTCCCTGCGCGTCGGGAACTCGAGGAGGAACAATGACCTTGACTTCGCCCCCTAGGGGCCGGAGTTCTTCGTTGGCGGCTTTGGCCCCGGCATTGATTTGAAGCCAAAAATCATTGACATCCAAACTGATAACGGCAATTTTGAGGTTTTTGTTTGACTTCATCTTCGGTTTAACCCGACGAGACGCTCGGGCCGCAGACTCAACCCACCCCCGACCTTCTTGCCAATATTCTCCCAGAGTGTTGGCATCAATAAACTCCATCGGGGGAACCAATTGAATCGTTTCAGGAACCCATCCTTCCACAACATGTTGAAAAATACGAATGGAAGGATCACGACCTTGAGCATAAGGATCTTGGTGAAGTACCGCCGAGATGATTCCTGAGGCGACAAAGGAAGTCATGTCTGGAGTTAAATCATGCACCACAATTTTTACCTTACCGGCCAAATTGTTCAATTTCAAAAGTGGTACGAGGGAACTGATGTGGGTTGGTTCAGTTAAATAGAGGCCTTGAAGGTCTGTCGTATTGTTCAAAATCTCTTTCAAGGCTTCTTGGGCCAAATGAGAGTCCTCATTAACTTGAGCGACTTTAAGGACAGAAATGTTAGGGTAATGCTCTGCTAGCTCTTCAAGAAACCCTTTTGTCCGCATGCCAGGAACACCATTGGCAATAGGGTTATCACTAATCACGGCAACACGTCCTTGACCGACTAACGTCGCCATTTTTTGAGCACAAGCGATACCTTCTTTCGTGGAATCTGGTCCATAAAAAGCAATTCTCTTTAAAGGCTCTCGGGATAACGCTCGGTAGTCTAATAAGCAGGTATCTACAGCATTTTCCAAGAGTTTCAACACATCTTGTTCCACAACATGAGCTCCTGACCAGACTAATTGGTCCGAAGGAGGAGCGGCATGAAAGGTTAAATCTCCTTGGCCCATTCTGAGAATGCCGTACCGCAGGGAGTCCAATTTGACCAAAACTTCTTTTCGAATTCTTGTTTCAGTACGGCGAGACTTTAGAGTGCTCGCAAGACTCAGTGCCATCAAAATAACCATTCCCACGAAAAGAACTGACAATATACTAACCAAGGCGCCCCATAACAACAAACCCAAAAACAAAGTCAGGTTTAGAAAACTCAATATGACAGCGTAAACAAAATGATTTCTATTCAAGAAATTGAGCTTTTTCACAGCTTTTTCCTCAGTTCATTTCTTAAAGGTGATATGGGATTATGTTCAATTATCTAAAGTAAGTTGTCAAGTTGATGACCAGTTCTATCCCAACCCATGAAAAGCCACCTGAATTCCATTTTTTCCCGAACGTTTGACCTGATAAAGAGCTTCATCGGCTTGCTTCAAAAGATCTTCTGACTTCACGTTTGTGCCAGGTTGGGTGACCGCGATCCCCACCGAACAAGATAAGGTTGGTTGAGGAGGTGTTATGGGTCGACCTAAAAATTGGCTGAGTTGTTTATGAAGATCCCGACCTTCAGCGTAGACTGAGAAAAATCGTTCGGCAACTCGTAAGGCTCCCTCTTCGGTCGTCTCAGGAAGGAGCAAAACAAATTCATCGCCGCCAAAGCGAGCCGCCACATCACAGCTTCGGATGAGGCTTAACAACAAGGCTCCGACAAATTTCAAGATCACATCACCTGCCGCATGGCCAAAAAGGTCATTGTAAGATTTGAAGTGATCGAGATCCCAAAACAATAAAGCTAACCCTGTCCCAGAAGACGGGTAGCGCTGAAACCGATGGATTTCTGCTTCAAGTTTTTGCATTAGAAACTGTCGGTTATAAAGACCTGTCAAACTATCATGATTGGCTTGTTCGTATAGTCTTAAGTTTTTTTCCTCAACTTTCCGGGCAAATTCTGCTATTTCTCTATCTTGCTCGCATTTATCTAAGGCGGTAGCCAGTAAACGGCTGGCAAGCCCCAAAGCCCTAAAATCTTTGGCTGTTAAAGCTCCCTTGATTGTCCCGTAAAAGAATTGCCATTGCGAGGAACGATGCGCTGAAGTGACAATTTGAACTACAGAAGAAAACTTCGAGCCTTGAGCTTTACCGCTGGTTTCGGCTTGACGCCAAAAATCCCCTTGTTCAAAGAGCTCATCCAGGTAAATTGTTAAGGATTTTTCTTCTAAAGGGCTCCAGGCATCTGGCTGACGTTGGGCCCATACCTTACCTCGTCGAAAATAGCGTCGTACGCAGGAAACATCCAAAGAAAAGCCTAAATGTATGATGTCGAGAACTTGATTTAATAAATCTCGGGTAGCCAATTTATGCTGGACAACATTTTGGATTGCATTTAAAAAATTGAATTCCTGTACCCGCTGTTGCCAATCGGTTAACGCATGTGAAATTTCTACAGCTTCAGCCAAGAGTCGAAAGTCTAGAGCAGGTCGAGGATGTGGCATCCATTTTGTTAAGAAGCCTCCCTCAGACCAAGAATTAAAAAAAGTCTCCCAGGACAATTGAGCCTGCTGGATAGCCCTTTGAGTCATGGATTTTAAAGTCCCCGTGAGCGGGAGTCCCCATTGTTGGGCCATTTGAAAATATTCTGTGTAATACAACGGAAGCCAAAAAAGATTTGAGGGTGGTAAGCCTTTCAAGACTTGCCGAGCTTTTTTTAAACTTTTTTGGGCTAAGGAATAGTTTTTACGAACTTGAGCTTCATGGGCCATCACGAGAAAGTAAAAAAAGCTCTCTTGCTGGTATGTGGTCGGAGGCAAGTTAGTCCCACCAGCGGGGGCATCCCTGAACAAACGCTGAAATAGCCTTATAAAACGTGGGCTTTGAACGTGAGCGTAAGCCAAAGCCAGCAAAATCTCAATTTCTCTTTGAGAATGATACGATAAAGTTTCAATAGGATTATCATGAAGAAGTTTTTGTAATTCTTCCAGATAAAGGACAGCTTGCTCAAAATGCCGGCAGTAAAGGTACAAGATGCCTAAATTGGCAAGAGCCATGGCACTTTCCTCAAAACTTCTCGCTCGAGCGGCCGTCCCATAGGCTCGTCGAAAGTAGGTTTCTGCAAGACGGAATCGACCTACTTTAAGGTTAAAATAACCAAAACCATTTTGTAGCTGGGCCAATTTAAGTGTACTACCGAAAAATTGAAATAACCTCTCGGCTTTTCGCGTGAAGGTAGCTACTGGTAAGAAATCTAAGTGGGCCATGTGGACTAAAGCTTGAGCGTGGTAGACCTCAGCCAAACGAAAAATATTGTCCAGTTTTTTAGCCAATTTCTCGGCTTTGTGCAGGTAGGACTCAACTGTGGACCATTCGTTTTGAGCATTATAACGGTCAGGCCTCGACAACCAATACGATAAAGTATTCGTCCACCCCAGCCCCGAGGCTTCGGTTAAAACTTCTTGGTAGGTTTGTTTCCAAAACTCCTCGTCTAGCCTAAATTCAGGGGAATCCATCAAAAGCAGAACTTCTTTGGCCTGAAGAGCTTCCCCTACCCCATCCTTCTGGACCAAGGTTAAAGCGAATAAAGCATACGTTTTTGCATTCTCCCACTGAGAACGTCGAAAACAAGCTTGAGCTAGGCGTAAAGTTAAAAAGTATAACGTGTGATCGGACCGTTTCTCTTTAGCTATTTTCTGGTACCGTGAAAACAAGGCTTGAAAATTGAAAATCGCTTGATCTACCTTACCTTCCTCCCAGATCAGTTCGGCCTGCAAACAAAGCCAAGAAAAGTATTGCTCAGAATTCACCTCATTTTGAAAAATCGACTCGTATTTTTCTATGAGCCTCCGAGCATCCGGCCACAAACGCCACGCAAGAAAATTTTGAATACTTTGCATGACCGCATGGGGCTTGGTGTCTTGTTGAACCTTTTCCCCTTGTTTTTCGAGGGCAAGAATTTTGAACAGCGCTTTATCTTCGATACTTCGCAGAAAGGGGCCTCGTATTTCCATATCGATCTCAGATTCACTTCGACCTCCGGGAAGCACAAAAACGACAGACTTTGTATCTTCCATAATCTGAGCGAGTATTTTCAAAGTTGATAACGGTAAGGTTATCGCATCTGGGAACAGAATCCACGTCGGTCGAGAGACTTGGTCGAGAGCCGTCTTCAGGAGATGCTTAATAGATTCTTCCTGACGAAGCGCATGATAATTCTGCTCTTCAAAAGGCGGTGGCTCAAAGGAATTCCAAAGAGGAATTTTGGGGGACACGGGGAGTCGAAAGAGAGGCAACAGTGGTGAATAAACTGAAGACGAAAGGATAGCCTCGCATTGACTAACGTTTAACGGTTTAAGACTGAAACGAACAAGGCTTAACAGTGGCTCATAGGGTTGATCAATTGCTTCAATGTCTGAAAAGTCCCACCACTCTGCCCCCTGGGCTGAAATAAGCTGGGAAAGCTCTTCTCGCACTTCTTGGGCAGTTACTCCCTGAAGGTAAAGGGTGGACAATTGGGACAAGTTGACTTGTTCCCAGGCTTCCTCAGCCCAAGCTCCTCGGCGGTCTTGGTACATACCAAGATTTTCGCACGAAGAGCCAACGGCGTCAAATATACCTGTTAGAAATCTCCAGTTAAGAATTCTTACTGGTTAGAAAAAGTCACCTTACCGGTCATAAAACCATCAGTTGACATAGAGCCCTCCCAGCCGGACTTTCCTGATCCACAAGAGGCATAGCACTGCCAAGTTTGGGTTCCTGCTTTCGGTGTATGAAACTCGGCAACCACAACGGTGGGCTGAATAGGCCCCTTGGTAAGGTGCGCCACAGGAATAGGGAGGTTGAGTTTAAGAGCATCTAAAGAAAAGGTATGGGCAATTTTCTTCATATCTACCGAGCTGACGCTTTGTCCATTGACGGTTTCTTTACCTGTCAGAGTTCCCCGCACTTGATTATACGTAGCCGGCACAGTGGAGTCGTCATCGTCATAATTCGTAATCGTGAGAATGACCTCTGAGTCTGGGGGCAAGGTGAAATCGGAAGGTTGCATTTGAGGCCAACCGGGCTTTCCCGTCATTTGTCCCGTCATAATGGTGAGGTAGGCATGATAGACAGGCTTAACTGGTGGCAATACTTTGCTGGGGGGGGCTTTTGGTGCACATGAAGCTGACAAAAGCACCAGAAGTGCACTTGCCGCCACGCCTAAACTACGTTTCATAAGAACTCCTTATTCCCAAGGTCTGCACACAATTTGCCGTTGTCAAGGGTTTTTGAGGGAAGTAAAGTCGGTTTATGAATGGCATGAAGCTCGGCTCTGAGCCCCCAGCTGAACTCGTCCCTAACCCTAGGTCCCGGGTAAACGCTCTTGCTCTAGGGCCTCTAGAAAAGTTTGTTCACTCACAATCTGAATTCCCAAGCTTTGAGCTTTCTGCAATTTACTGCCAGCCCCACTGCCGGCCAAAAGGTGAGTAGTCGTTCCGCTCACTGCAGATACCACCCGCCCCGATCGTTTGAGGATTTCTTTTTCTGCCAAAGAACGGGGTTGAAATTGAAGAAACGACCCCGTCACACACCAGACCGAGCCTTCAAAAACTGAACTTACAGGGCCCTCAGGTGTCTGAGCTTCCATAGTGAGCCCAGCTTCAGCTAGTTTTGCCATCAGTCGGCTGACTCGCGGCTTGAGTAAACCGCTTTTAAGACTTTCGACAGTACGTTCGGCGACCCCCGGTAAACTCAAGAGTTCTTCGGTTTGATTTTCTAAGGCCTCGCACAAAGCTGAGTAGGTCTTAAACCCTGCTTCTAGGAAAAGCTGGGCTAATTTGGGTCCCAGATCTGGAACACCCAACGAGGCCAGCACCCGAACAAAGGGTTGCCGCCTTGCCTTTTCGACCCCCTGACGGATCAATTCGACTTTTTTCGGCCCAAAACCAGGAATCTCCAAAAGCTTGTCATAGTTGCAAGTAAAAAAGTCTGACGGGTCGTTGACGAGACCCAAGCTGACCAAGGTGTCTACGGTTTCCGGACCCAGATTTTCGATGTCCATTTGATCTTTGCCCACAAAAAACAACAACTGCGCTCGTTTCTGGTCAGGGCAATCAG
>DAIDJJ010000099.1:0-2527 GCA_027451385.1 Spirochaetales bacterium
CTATTTGAACCAAAGCCGTTCCCATTAGCAATTTTTGTCACGTGTTCGAGGCTGTAGAATATCCCGTTGGCGCCGTACGTACACGAAGAGAAAAGTCCTAGAAGTGTTAAAGAAAGGCCCAAAGCTAAGCGTTGCGGGAGTGACTTGTGCACAAAATGCTCCTAAAAATGGTAAATGGCGGCAATATTCGATTCGAGAAAGTTTCCTATTCTATCTTGAGAAGTTGGAATAGGATTGCCGGAATATAGATCGAAGATCATCCAATAGGTCATGTCGACACCGAAGCTCCAGCTTGTATTGGCATTCCAGAAAAATCCTGCAGAGGGGGAGAGAACTGGGTTAATGTTGGTACTCGATAAATAATTGTTAAAACAGATCCCTGCACCAAGTCCGACAGGAACCGTAAAAGGGAAGAAATCAAACTCATAATCCCCTTTTAGAGAGATGGGTACCATAAACAAGAGGTTGTTGTTGGGGTCACCAGCGGCAAAGCCTTTTAATTCGCCACCGAGTCTGAAGTTGTTGGATAGGTAAAATTGAATATCCAACCCAATGTTGGCCCCTAAGGATAGGTTTGTTGGACCAACATTTCCAGAAAAATCTTGAATGAACAGAGGGAAGGTAGGCCCAATCGAGATAGTCATAGACCGGTCGCCAGGAACCCGGTGATCATAGGTGAGAACTTGGGCCTGAGCAAAAAGACTTGCTAAACCACCGGAAAACAGCAACAGAATCAGAAAAAAAACGGACCTAAACTTCTTCAATGGCAACCTCGCTACGTGTCGGTCTATTGTGTCTTTTTTTTTGAAAAAATCAAGTTCACCCCTGGTTTGTCTTTCCAGAGGCTAAGAAATACTGTATAACTGAAAGTCAGAAAGAGGTTGATAGTTACATGCCTGCTGTAGTTTTGAATGGAAAAGAACTGGCAGAGGAGCTTCGCCTTGAGTTGACCGCTCAGGTTAAGAGTCTTAAGCCGCAAGGTGTAGTTCCCGGTTTGGCCGTTGTCCTTGTCGGTGATGATCCGGCTAGTGCGTCTTATGTTCTGGGAAAGGAAAAAGCCTGCCGGGACATTGGGATGAACTCCTTTGATCATAGGTTGCCCTCGTCTACCACTGAAGAGGAATTGCTTCAACTCATCTCAATTTTGAATCAACGTAAAGATGTCGATGGGATTTTAGTTCAGTTGCCCTTGCCTGCCCATATTAACGCTCAGCGAGTCCTTCGTACTATTGAGGCCGACAAAGATGTGGATGGGTTTCATCCCATATCTCTAGGTAAGATGCTTTTAGGTGAACCAACATTTTTGCCATGCACACCTTTTGGGGTGGTCAAACTCTTAGAAAAAGCTCAGGTTCCCTTGGCTGGAGCAGAGGTTGTCATCGTAGGTCGCAGTAATATTGTAGGAAAACCCCTGGCGGTCATGTTGATGCAAGCTCCTTATCATGCCACCGTGACTGTCTGCCATACCAAAACAAAAGATTTAGCCGCCCATGTCCGAAAAGCAGATATTGTTATTGCTGCAGTGGGACATCCAGGAACAATATCCGCTGACATGGTTAAACCGGGTGCCTGTGTGATTGACGTGGGGGTCAGCCGAGTTGAAGATGCGACAAAGGCAAAGGGCTTTCGCTTAGCAGGCGATGTGGATTATGAAGCGGTGTCGGCTTTAGCTTCACATATTACTCCCGTTCCCGGTGGGGTTGGGCCTATGACAATTACCATGCTCATGTATAATACTGTGTATTCAGCGTGCCGTCGGCACTCAATTCCTTTTTCCCCTCGAGGATATTAAATGGCGCTAGATTCCGCGAGCTTAGTGGCTTTGTACGACCAGATTCCTGTGGGTTTTGTCCTGGTAAACCATGAGGGTTTGCCTGTTTACGTCAATCAAACGTTTATTCGCATTTCTGGCTATCCTGAGAATTTACTGCTCAATGAAGGTGTCTATGACCTGCTTTTCCCTATAAAAGAGGTCAGTGCCCGAGTTCGTGAAAAAAGTCTTTCTGCTTTACAAGAAAATTTTGATGACCTAGACGTCACCATGAATAATGCTTCGGGTGAAAAGGTAGCTGTGCATATTGCTGGTGGGCATGTGCAAAATGAGGGTCAAGATTTCATATCCTTGATCATTCAAGACGTTACCAACCGTAAAGCTTTTGAAAAAGTCATTGAATCGAGTTTTGATAATTTTATCCAGGTAACCAATGCCCTGGATGCCGCTATGAAAAAGATCAACGAGCAAAATACAATCTTGGAAGAATACAAGACCAAGATGACTCGTGAGCTTGAAATTGCCAAAAGTGTACAAAAGGCGATTATTCCCAAGGTTTTTCCCCGACTTCCAGGTCTCGATTTATGGGGCGTTTCTTTGCCTTCTGAAGAGCTTGGTGGGGATTACTTTGATTATTTTCATCTAGACGACAACCTGATAGGAATTCTTATCGCGGATGTTTCCGGCCATGGAGTTCCTTCTTCGCTGATTACCACCATGGTCAAAGCCTACTTTGAGTATTATACCAAACGCCAT
>DAIDJJ010000099.1:2537-9681 GCA_027451385.1 Spirochaetales bacterium
GGGAACCTGAAAAGGTGCTTCAAAACGTAAACAGAGATATGGCGGCTATCATCATGGACACCGGCTTTTATTTAACTGCGTGTTACGGTGTACTAGACCTTTCCGCACGGAAATTCACTGTTTCCTTGGCGGGACATGATGCCGCGATTGGGGTTGTGAAAGGGCAGGGAACGGTACAACGCTTAGGTGAGGGGTGTGAAGGCACAATTTTGGGGGTCTTTCCCGACGCCACGTATACTGCCATGTCCTATCAATTAGAGCCTGATACCAAGGTGATTTTATACACTGACGGTATAACTGAAGCTCGTTCAGATCAGGGAGAATTCTTTGGTACTGAGCGTTTGCAAAAGTTTATGCTTTCGCAGTGGGGAAGAACAGCTCGTGAAACGGTTGAAGATTTGGTTCATATCATTGATCAGTTTTACGGAACCAACTCACCCAATGACGACCGCACCCTCGTGGTATTCGACTTCTTCTCTTCAGAAAGATCCTCAGGGGACGCAACGGATCCCTTGAGAAATGGTAAACGAGCCTTTCTAGAACGAAAATTTTCCCATGCGCTTCAAGAATTTGAAAAACTCATTGTGACAGACATCCGGGATAGTGAAGTGTATTATTTAGCCGGACAGACCTGTTGTTTTTTAAATGATAACGATAAAGCCATTCAGTATTTGGAACGTTCTATTGAAATTGAACCAAAAGCTTATAAGAGTTACTATTACCTAGGAATTGTTTACCATAACAAAAAACAATTTGAGAAATCAGAACAGTGCTGGCGAAAGGTTCTGGATATCCATGGTGATTACAAAGATGTCCGAACCCTGTTAGCAAAATCTGAAGCCCAATAAGAGGAAGTGCTATGATTAACCGAGTTTCTCAAGTCGATAATGGGGTGCCCTTACGCCGTGCCCTCATTAGTGTAGCTGACAAGTCTGGCCTTGAACCGTTTATGCAAAAATTATGGAAACTGATTCCTGATTTAGTTGTGTATTCCACAGGGGGAACCTACACTCTTTTGAAGTCTTTTGCCCCAAAAGATCGCTTAATGGCAATTTCAGACTACACTGGTCAGCCTGAAATGCAAGGGGGACTCGTAAAAACCTTAGACTTTCGTGTTTACTTAGGACTTTTGAGCGAAACCTACAACCCCAGTCATCAACAAGATCTTGAGCGGACACAGTCCGTTCCCCTTGATCTCGTGGTGGTCAATTTGTATCCCTTTGGTCAGGTTACCGCCGATCCTTCTGTAACGCTGGAAGCAGCCCGAGCTCATATTGATATTGGTGGACCGTGTATGTTGCGGGCCGCAGCTAAGAATTTTCTTCGAGTTTTACCAGTGTGCCAGCCCGATGATTATTCTGAGGTTTTGAACCAAGTCGAAAACGGAAAAGGCCTGGTGGACCTCGATTTTCGCTTAGCTCAAGCCAAGAAAGCCTTTCGGCATACGGCAAACTATGATGCGGGTATTGCCAGTTGGCTTGAAAAAGATTCCTCGATCCTCCCTGAGGAATATCAATTTCAAAACTAGTTGAAAAACTTATTAAATACCCCTGAGGAGCTTCGTGAATGAAAGATTTTCGCTCTGCCTATAAAACAATTTTAGAAGATTTTTTTCCTAAAAACATGGAAATCACCTTTTCGGATGAGACTCAGCGTCAAACCTTAACTTTTGAAAAAGTTGAATGGATTGTTGAGGGTGAAAAAAAAGGTTTAAGGTATGGTGAAAACCCAGATCAAGAAGCGGCCCTCTATCGTTTAGTGAGGGGTGGGTTGCAATTAGGCGAGGTCCGATGTTTACAACCAGGTCGTTGGTTGGTCTCAGACATAGAAATGCGTCAAAGTGGCAAACACCCGGGAAAGACCAACCTGACCGATGTGGATTCTGGTTTAAATATTCTTCGGTATTTGATGGATCGTCCTTGCGCAGTAATCATTAAGCATAATAACCCTTGTGGTGTAGCGATGGGTTCGACTCTGTTTGAAGCTTATCAGAAAGCCTACTTTGCTGATCGTGTAGCCGCTTTTGGTGGTTGTGTGGTAGTCAACCGAGAATTGGATGCTGATACGGCGGCTCAGGTCTTAGAAAGCTATGTCGAAGTGGTCGCGGCTCCTTCCTATGCCCCAGGTGTGGTGGAATCCTTTAAGTCCAAGCCGAATATTCGTGTCTTGGAAATTCCCCGGATGGAAAAATTGGCAGAATTTGCCGGGGAGCGGGTGCTTGACATGAGGTCTTTGATGGATGGTGGGTTTGTGACCCAGTGGTCTTTTGTGCCCAAAGCACGTCTTCCTCAGGATTTCTTTGAGGCTCAGACCAGTTATAAAGGACAAGAATACAAAGTCTTGCGCCAACCCACAGAGGCTGAGTGGAAGGATATCTGTTTCGGTTGGTTGGTTGAGGCGGGAGTCACCAGCAATTCTGTGCTCTACGTGAAAGATGGAGTAACTGTTGGAATTGGTACAGGGGAACAAGATCGTGTGGGAGTCGCTGAGATCGCTCGCGATAAAGCCTACCGCAAGTTGGCTGATCGGTTATCCTGGGAACGCTGGCAAATCCCGTATAATAACTTGACTGACTCTGATAAAAAGCACGAGATTGACACTGAAGTACAAGAGAAACGTGGTGGCTTGCCGGGATCAGTGATGGTTTCGGATGCTTTTTTTCCTTTCCGGGATGGTATTGATGTAGGTCTACGTGAAGGAATTACAGCTGTGGTTCAACCAGGCGGATCTGTCAGGGACTTTGAAGTGATTCAGGCGTGTAACGAAGCTAAGGCTGCTATGGTCTTTACAGGACAACGAAGTTTCCGTCACTAAAGTAAGGAGGTACTATGAGCGATCTCATGAAAAAAGAGAACCGAGGTAAATTGGCGCTGGGTGTTGGAGGCGTTCTAGGGGGCATTGGCATTTTTGCGATGGCAGGAATCATTCATGCCCTTCCTTTTTACCCAATTTCGACAATTCTAGCTGGAATTCTCGTTCTTTGGGGCGGTTGGCGCTTGTTTCAAAAACCCAATAGTGTGCTAACTGGCCTAGTGGGTATGGCCGCCGGTTTACTGGTCGCTGTGTCTCCACTGCCTTTAGTGGGTGGTCTTGCTAAAGTATTGCTAGATGTCAGTGGAATTGGTTTGATCGCTGCTGGTATATGGACGATTTTCAAAGTTTTTCGCCATCGTCGTTCTTAATTTTTTTGCTTTTGCTCTTCATTCCTTGGATAGCAGGGGCTCAAGACCTTTCCGAGGCATTAAAAGAGGCCTCTGTTTTAGAGCTTCAGGGGCATAATGCCCAAGCTTTAGAGGCCTATCTCAATGTCCTAGCATTACCTGGTGGTGGTCAATTGCCAGGACCTCGACTCAAAGCCGCCTTTTTAGCCTTAATTTTAGGACATTGGGAGACGGCTCAAGAACTCGCAGGTCCACTTGTAAACTCCGAAGACCTCAGTGCATCTCAGCTCGGTTTGGTTGTGATGATGCGCTCTTTACGCGAGACGCAGAAGCCACGAAAAGCCTGGGATATTTTCCAAAGTTGGCAGGTTAAACACCCCCAATGCCCTTTAACATGGAACTTAGCTCGAGAAGCTTTTCAATGTGCTGAAAGTGTTCCCTCTGTTTCGTTGAAAGAGATGAATCATTTGCAAGAGATTATAAAAACAAAGTCTGAGGGAGTTTCAGTTTACCTTCAGACCGGTCAAGCTGAAGCTTTACCTCTACCTCCTCCGGTTAAATATTCTCACGACCATGAGAGTCCTTCTGTTCTGCAAATTGGTGTTTTTCGCAACTATCAGAATGCTGAGAATGAAATTCAATTACTCAAAAAACAAGGGTGGAAACCCCAACTCAAAAAGAGCCGACAGTCAGGTTTTAATCTGTATTTAGTTCAGATTTTATCCCGTAATGTGACTTTTGACATAAAGACTCTCAAAGCAGAAGGGTACGAGCCTTACCTTCGTTCGGAACGTGTAGCCTCAGATTAGTGGCCATCTTTAAAAACTAGCCTTAGGGACTGTTTCCCGTTTCTGTGGAAAAAGCTTCCGTTTGTTCCAAACGAACTGGTTCGATTCGATCAGACACCCAACGTTGCAAAGTCAATTTTCCTGGTTGAAGTGTCAAATTTCTAATAACACGACTGGAAGTCTTTTCTTGAGAGGTTTGAACTAAGTACGTTGTCGTTGGTTCGTTCGTACCTTTCAAAGCTTTGAGTTCAAGATAATTTTGTCCATTCCACTGGAAGAAAGAGGCTTCATAACGAGAAACATTCTGACCACGATGCCATTCGACTAAGGGGAATGCAAAGCGTACTTCATCACCGGTTTCATCTAAATACACTCCGGAGGGGCCACTTTGTTGAGTAAGTGCTTGTTCGCGATGGTGCATTTCAGCTGCCAGTACAGTGTAAGCTAGACGATGATATGTACCTGACCAAGAGGGGGTCCCCTGGACATTGACATCTATTGTGTCCATGGACGTCACGGTGAGATTGAGTTGCACATTGATCAGATTGATCAATTGGTTATTTGCAACCATATAAATAGCATTGTTCATCGTCCTGCTAAATAAATCCCACCTATAGACCTCTTGAGCATGGTCCGTAGCAAACGTAATAGTTTTATTAGGGGCATCAATAAATAGCATGGGGTGCAAACCTGTTTTGTTCGTATCTTCTTTTAACCACGGGCCCTGTAAAAATTGAGCAAAGTTTTGTGTATCTCCAGCATAGAGGGCTTGAAGAGCCGCATTGTTTTGTTCATTGAGGGCGACTGTTTGTGTACTTGTTTTTACATATTGGTCTGTTTTCGACTGAAAATCATAGGTGGCTCTCAATACTGAGGTCGTGGGGGCTTGAGGGTCAGCTTGTTCTGTAATAATCGGAAAGCTTTGTTGTGTAGCAGTCCCTGTGTCATAGGCTGCAAGGCGAGGTGTGGCTGTAATACTAATGCTACCCTTGAGAACAATACTAAAAATATTCTTGAGTTGAATACCGTGACCACCGGGTAAAGGTACTTGCTGAAACACGTCTAAAGTAGGTTTACCATTGAGGTCTACGCCTCGAACCAAAAGTTCTTTATTGTGATCGCCAAGCAAGTCTTGAAAATCATAAGTGAAAGGTTCATTGGCTGAAGCTAAACAAGTTCCTTCCCAAGCGTAATAATATGTATTTCGATTTTGATCGAAATCAATCACACGGATTTCTAAAGGTAAGCTCAAATTCGAACGTGATTGCAAAAAAAGGATTTGTTCTTCAATCGCAGATTGATTTAAGCTTACGCTTTGTGCGCTCAAAAGACGTTTGTCAAGGGGGATTTCTAAACGAGGAGCTTCCAAAGGTAATTTAATTTCTGTCGACGAAGTGTCTGTCCTGTCAGAAGCTGGGTGTGAGACATTCAGGACTTCTATATTGGTCTTCTGTTGGCATCCGGTAAAAACCCAGAAGACTAGCAAAGGGATTGAAACGATTTGTTTTAAAGGGTGTGTCATGAAACTCAAAAGACTTTAACCGCCGGTTGAAAGAAGTTCTTCCAGCGATTTTATAAGCAATTCTTTGAGCTTTTCAAGAGGCAGGTCAGGGCAAGGAAAGCCCGCAGCATTTTGATGTCCACCACCACCATATTTCAAGGCAATGTTAGCCACATTGATGTTTTCTTTTGAGCGAAGTGAGCATCTGAAGGACTTGGGGGATGACTCTTTTAAAAACATAGAAATCTGCACGGTTTGACACTTCAAGGGATAGTCAATGAAATTGACGGAATCATCGGCCTCTGCCCTGGATTCCGTTAACATACTCTGAGTCATAACTTGGTAGGCAATACGGTCCTGGGATGTCAAAGTTAAAGTCGACTGAACCTTGGCAAGAAGTTTCATCCTTTGCGGTTCTATCGTCTCGTAAAGTTGAGCATGAATTTCCTTGGGTTTGACACCTGCTAAAACCAATTCTTTGGCAATTTCAAAGGTTCTGGCTGAAGTTTTTGAATAAATGAAAGAACCTGTATCAAAAACTAAACCCATAAACAAAGCCTTAGCTGTTGAAATATCAATTTGCACACCTAAGGCCGTGGCAATTTCAAACACAATCTGACAAGTCGCCGCTGCGGTATTATCGATATACGAAGGTGCAGGAGGGGGGCGTAAGGCTTCGTGGTGATCGATAATGATGACTTGCTCTGCCAGTGGGATAATTTCCGATTTAGCTTGTCCAGTATGTTGATAATCACTTGTATCTAAAAGAATGAGAATTTTTTTATTGATATCTAAGGGTACAGTACTCCCTTCTTCTAAAGATACGATAAGATTCTCATTATCAAAAAACAGATAACGATGTGAGCCACGATCCGCATTAAGAATTGATGCTTCTTTTTTCAGTGAGTGAAGAATTCGGCAAAGTGCATACTCACTTCCTAGAGCATCTCCATCGGGGTCGGCATGACTTACTAAGAGAAAATTATCATTTTTCCTCAAAAAAGAGAGGAGCTCATCAAATCTCAAAGCTTTCTCCGTACTTCGAGTATGAACGAAAAATCCAGAACTGCAAGAGGGGTATTTATATAAAGTTAAGATTTTGGGGAAAATAGGGGGGAAAGTTTGTCCATGAGTTTGTCGAGTGTGCTGGAATTTACCGTGTCGACAGTTATGGCTTTCCATTGCCCATGGGAAATGATGCGTGCTCCTTTTAGAAGGGGGTGCTGAATAGAATAATTGGGAAATTGGTAGGGGCTATTGGGGGGGGCTTCTTGTCTGAGATCGGTCAAAAGGAGAACAAAGCGTTTCCAAGGAGGGAGGATTGCTGTTTTTGCCCAGTTTTCATACGTATCGAGGGCGCTCCCAATATCTGTAAAACGTCCGTCGGCTTGGATTTCAGAAATGGTTTCCCGAAGCTGAGGTTTTTGATTGGCATCTAAAGGGGAATCCCAAAGCTTTAAATGGGCAGTCCCATAAAAAGTAAACAAGGCGACAGAATCACCAGTTTTAAGCCATTCCCCCAGAACTTTGTTCAGGAGAAAGCTTTTGACCTGTTGAAAATAGGGACGCATGGACAAGGACTTGTCAACAAGAATGATTAAGGTTAAGTGACCAGTTCGACCTTGAGCAGAAAGGATGGTAGGTAAGGGGGTTAAAGCCAAAAAAATGACGAAGATAAACCGAAGTAACCAACT
>DAIDJJ010000100.1:0-9543 GCA_027451385.1 Spirochaetales bacterium
ACAAACGTCCGAAGTCCCGCTTCGTACCCCTGCACCGTTAAGTCGATAATTTGTTCGGGGGTTAGTCTGTAGCGGTCGACTTTGGAGTTGGAATGGCGAATTCCACAGTATTGGCAGTCCATCCCGCAAAAGTTAGAAAATTCTACCAACCCGCGCAACCACACTTTATTGCCGTGGATCGAACGGCACAATTCGTCTGCACGCTGAATCAGCGCTCCTGTCGAAGCAGTTCGGTAATACTGGACGATGGCGTCAGGGTCGGTGACCGTGGTCATAGATAAACGTCCCGTTCACCGGCGTCAATTTTAGCCACATTGTCGCGGATTTTCTTTTCGATGGAAGCTTTGCCCACATTGGCGGTGATTTTTTCCATCAGGGCAAGGCCACGATCACGGACCTCGGGGGTGGCGTAATCATTGAGGTATTCGCGAAAGGTGAATAAGCCGTTGGGCAGACAAAACTCTTTGATGAGTCCTGGTTTGGCCAAGTCCATAAAGTCGGCCCCGACACGGCCTTTGCGATAACAGCCAGTACAAAAGCTGGGAACGTACTCATCGTCAATTAATTGCGAGATCACCTCTTCTAAGGTGCGGTGATCACCCAAGGCAAACTGAGCTCCGGTATCGCCGCCGTCTTCGGCGTAGGCTCCGGGGTTGGTGCGGGAACCAGCGGAAATTTGGCTGATCCCATACTGAAACAGCTCTTTACGGATGGTTTCGTTTTCGCGGGTAGACAGGATGATCCCGGTATACGGTAAAGCGATGCGGATTAACGCGACAATTTTCTTAAAATCATCGTCCGAAACAGGGTGGGGGACATGGTTGGCTACCGGGGCGCCCTCTGCGGGTTCAATGCGGGGTACCGATACCGTATGCGGCCCACAGCCGAATTTTTCTTCCAGGTGCCGGGCGTGTTCCATCATGGCCAACACTTCAAAGCGGTAGTCGCCTAGGCCAAACAAGGCTCCGATTCCCACGTCTTGAATGCCAGCCTCCATGGCTCGGTCCATGACGTAAAGGCGGTTTTCGTAGTCGGCCTTGGGCCCTTTCAGGTGGTACTTCTTATACTGAATGGGGTCATAGGTTTCTTGAAAGCAGATATAGGTTCCGATTTTCTCTTCGGCTAGCTTTCGGAAATCATCAACACTCAACGGGGCGATTTCGACGTTAATACGGCGAATCGAGGCCTTGCCTTCTTTGACGCTATAGGCGGCGCGAATTCCTGCGATAAAGTCGTCTACCGTGCTTTCGGCGTCTTCGCCACAAATCAACAAAATCCGCTTATGCCCTTGCTTTAATAAAAAACGTACTTCGTTTTCAATTTGTGCGTTGGTCAGAACGGTCCGTTTCAGGGTTGTGTTTTCTTGGCGAAAGGCACAGTACGTACACGAGTTGGAGCATTTATTGCCCGTATATACGGGGGCAAACAAAACGAGCCGTTTTCCATAGATAATTTCTTTGACCTGGTGGGCCGTCTCTTGAATGCGGCGGATCGTTGCGGGGTCTTGGACACGTAAAAGAGTGGCCACATCTTCTAAGTCTAACCCTTTGAGTTTGAGGGCCTTATTTAAAAGGGTTGAGACTTCGGTCTCAGTGGGAATTTTTCCGTCCAGAAGGGAGTAGAGCTTGTCCCGGTCAATGAAGGTTTTCGAGAGAGTTGCGGCGTTCATCGGTGTCTCCTTTCGTCAGAACAGACCTCACCTGAACACCCGCCAAACGGCCGATTTTACCGGTCATGGCGCCAATCTCATCCGTGGTACCTTCGACGATCAGCGAAATTACATGAAGGTTCCGTGCGTGCAGGGGCAGTCCCTGTCGGCCCAGAATCATGTCATGAAACTCGCCCAGGATCGAATTGAACGTCTTCGCGCTTTCGCGGTTTTGTATGACGACGGCGACGACGCCGATTCTCTTCTCCATCAGAGCACCTCTGGATAGGAGGCCGCCAACGTGGGCGACCGGCTGGGGTTCCTGGAAAGGACATTGTCCGTTCTTCAGATGTTTTTATTGTGACTCAAGGCGCATTATTCTGTCAAGTGATACAATTCAGAAATTATCGAATTTCAGAATCCTAGGTGACAGAGTTACTATATAAATTCAATTCAACAGGAGTTTTTATGGCTAAACCTCAAAATATTCCCGACGAAATTCTGGATGAACTCTTTAAAAATAAAGAATTTCCCTCGGCCATCACCCAAGCCGCCGCCAAGGTGGCGGTAGTTATGACACAAGGTTGGTGCCCAGAGTGGGTGGACATGGCGTCTTGGCTCAAAGACGAGTACCCCGACGCCAAAGTGTTTCAATTGGTTTACGACAAACACAAACGATTCAATGAAATTCGACAGTTCAAAGAAAATGTCTTTAAAAGCCACGCGATTCCTTATGTCCGCTATTACAAGGACGGATCTTTGGCCGCTGAATCGTATTATGTGTGGGAAGATGAATTTCAAGGCTTGCTGGAGAAGGGCAAATCTGAGTAAGCTCACTAAGAATCATGAACACTTGGACGCTGATTTTTAATTCAACCTTGGCGTTGATCGCGATTCTCAACCCGCTGGGCAATGTTCCCATTTTTTTAGAATACACGGAAGGCTTAGACGACCGCTTGCGAAAGCGTTTGTTTGATACAGCCATTGCGGCCGGCTTTGTGACTTTGCTGGTTTTAACCTTTACCGGAAAAGGTATTCTTCTCTATTTTTTTCAAATCACCATCGATGAATTTCGAATCGCGGGGGGCATTTTGCTCACGGTGATCGCTGTTCAACGAATCCTATCCCCTTCCCAGCACCATGATGCTCTTTCGGGGGATAAGGTTTTAGAAATGGGGGTAGTGCCCTTAGCTATTCCCCTACTCGTAGGGCCCGGAGCCATAGTCACCTCGATTTTAATCTTGGACCGCGACGGATGGCTGATCGCCTTAATTTCTCTGACCTCAGCAATGGCCTTGTCTTGGGTAATCTTGCGCGGCTCTTCTCTGCTTCATAAGGTCTTAGGGCGTTTTGGCAGTCTTGTGATATCGCGGATAATGTACATCTTTATTGCGGCCATTGGAGTGAACTTCCTACTGAATGGCATCGCGAATGTTTTTCATTTGAAAGTCGCCCCTTAAGGAGGACCCGTGGTGAAAAAATCGAGGATTGGAAAGTGGTTTTTCTGTTTGGGGCTCTTTCTCTGGCCACTTGTTCTGTTGCCAACGTCCCTCTTTGCGGAAGGGTTATCGTGGCGAATGGCCGTTTTTCGAAATGACGCAGGTACAGTCGAAGAACTGCCCCTGAATGTGTATGAAATGCATTACCTACGAGATGGGCAAAATTTACAAATTCATCTTGAAGCAGACCAGACCGCCTTCTTGTATGTTTTAGCTGAAAACACCAAGGGTTTTATCACGATCTTGTCTCAGACGGTGGTCCAACCGGGGCGTTGGTACGATATCCCCGATCATGGCTGGTATCCCATCAAGCCTCCGGCGGGTTTGGGTAAGTTTCTCGTGGTGATCACGTTAGACCGCCAAACAGAACTAGAGTCGTATTTGAAAACCCTCCAAAAAACGATTAGTCGAGTGGATGATTCTGATGTAGTCGTGGGACGTGTGGATAGAATTCGAGATTCTATGATCTATGAATCGCATCATCATCCCTCGGATATTCAGGGGCCCGTGTTTTGGGGGCTCCCCGAATATGTCAAGGTGTTTCGGTTTGAGCACTATTAGGGGACTTAAAAAGTCCAGTGTAAAGTTTGGCGACTGGTGTTTTTTCAACCAAGAGAACCATGACCGAGGTGAATACCACACTAAGAATGACGGCAATCACGGTAAAGTTTTCGATATGTTGACCATCCGTCATGCCGCGAGCTAAGGGGATCGAGGCTAACACCGCCGAGGCTAAGCCCTTAGAAACCAAGACAGAGATCAGGGCACCCTCACGTTTGCCAGCCTTTCGTCGTAAAAAGAACCCCGTTAAGAGGGGCCGTACCACAAATAAAGCGACTAAAAACACCAAAACGTAAGGTAGGGCGCTCAACCCCTGCCATTGGAACGAAATTCCTAAATAAAAGAAGAAGAAGGTTTTGAGCAAGAACGTTACCTCGCTAAAAAACCCCATTTCCATTTCGGTCAGACTGGCCGGGTTACCGTTTTTGACTAAGGGGAGCTTGTGAAACCCTAGCTCGACCTGATTAGTCAAACCAAAGCCAAACGCTAATGTGGCAAAGGCTCCAGAAAAACCAAGAAACTCGGTTAGGCCATAAAGAACCAGACCGAAAGCCAAGGTTGAAAAAACTGTGTTGGGAATCACGCGAATGGAATTGAGGACTAAGATCCATACGAGGCTACCTAACAAGCCGATGATGACCGCAAAGAGAAAAGCTGAGAGGATTTGACCGATCATAGGTCCGACTTCAAAGTGCTGACCAGTGCTTGCGTTAATCAGAGTAAACGTGAGGATGATGGAAAGCACGTCGGTCACGGCAGATTCTAAAATGACAGAGGTTTGGTTATTATCCGACAGGCCTAAGTATTTGGCTAAGGGAATCACCACCGCTGGTGAAATACCGCCCAAGATGGTTCCCAAGGTTAAGGCCCCTATGACGGTGAATCCCATAAAAAAGTAACTCACACTTGCCGCTAAGGCGACCGTCGCAAAAAAAGTCGCCAGCGTTAGACCCATTGTTCCTTTTAAGGACTGAGATAGAGTTTTTGGACTAAGATGCGTTCCCCCTTCAAATAACAGCAGTACTAAGGCAAAGGTACTTAAGACATTACCAACTTGGCCAAAGTCTTTCAAATTAATGAAGCCCAGCAGGGGGCCAGCTATAAACCCCAAAAGAATCAAAAAAAAGACATCAGGAATTTTGGTTCGTTTAAAGAGAAACACCAAGGAGTGGGCGACAAAAAAGAGCAGGCCAATAAAAAGTAAGGAAATTCCCATTTCTTGAATATCCGACCACTTTGGCACGGTGTCAATCAAGAATATTGAGAACTTTGTAGACGAGAACCTTTCGGGTGCGGCCTTTGACTTCTTGTGCTCCGGCAAACTCCAGCACAAAAACCGAGGGATTTTGAAGGCTTTTCACGATTTCATCCGAGATCAGAATATCGTGGCTATGAATTTTTGTTAGACTTTCCAGCCGGCTGGCGGTATTCACGGTGTCTGAAATCACGGTGGAATCCATGCGCCGGTTTTCACCAATGGTGCCCAGCATGAGAATTCCCCCATGAATTCCTATACCAACTTGGATGGGTTTACGTTTTTTTTGCTCACGAAGCTGGTTAAAGTTTTGAAGCTCGCGTCGAATCGCCAAGGCCGCCCGTACGGCTTGGTCGGGGTCGCCGGGAAATAAGGCCATAAACCCATCACCGAGGTACTTATCCACGAAGCCGCCGTTTTCACGGATCAAGGGCCCAATGCGTTTTAAAAACGAGTTCACAAAACGAAAGGTGTCCTGCGGGCTCAACGTTTCTGAAAAGGTTGTAAAGTCTCGAATGTCGAGAAAAAATACCGACATCCGCCGTTCGGAAAAGTCGCCTAAGTCAACATCCAAGATGGAGCCCTTTTCCAAGTAGTCGAGGACTTCATGGGGGATAAACCGTTCGAGGGAAAGGTTGATTCGCTTGAGATGCTCAGTTTGTTGAGCCACGGTCTGATAAAGTCTAGAAAACCGTCGAGATAAAATAAGGCTTTGGGTAAAGGCATACAAGAACACCCCAACAGAGGACATATAAAAACCTTGAATGACCCCGTTAGAGAGCAACACGTCGTTGAGGGCTGTGGTGATCAGGAGTGCAAGACCAATCAAGGTGAGGCCGGCCCCCTCAAGTTTGGCGCGAAAGGCTTTGAGGACAGTCCACAAAATATAGAAGGCGGCAAAGATTAGAAAATATTCATACCAAGATAAAAAACGTTGATGAAAGAGCGGTGGTGTAAAAATCTCTAGGAACGCCCAGATCGAGGCGACGACAAGGGTGACTTTGACCGTCCAAAGGGGTAATTGATGGCGAAAAAGACGGTAGAAAAATAGATAAAACAGGGGGACGGTGAGGTGCGCCGATAAATGCTCCACGACAAAACTGATGCGCCAACCTTCCCATGTGGGAGGAAAAAGTTCTAGCAGGATGCGTTCACCGGTAATCAGGGCGCGAATCGCCATCAAAAGACAAATGATTCCAAAAAACAACGCGGTTTTGTCTTCGGTTCGGAAAAAGAAGAGAAAGAGGTGATACAAGCCCATAAACAATAAGCCGCCGGCAATAAGACTTGTTATCACGGAATCTAATTGGTGCTGGTGTTGAATCGCTTCTGAGGAGCCCAGCGTGGGGGCGACCCAGGTACCCGAATAGGGTAAAGAAAAGTTGGCCACTTGCATGGTCAAAAGGAAGGTGGCTTGATTGGGTTCAAACTCGGTGATGGCGAGTTCATTAGAAGGGATCGTGTCTTGGGGTGACGTCCCCACATGTCCAATTTCTGTCAGGGCCTGACTGTCAATAAAAACTTTTGTGGCGCCAAAGGCGTTGGGAATCCGAAGCCCCATGAGAGGATAATTCTCGGGTAGGTGAACAGTCAGGGCGAGGGTGCCCCGTTGAATGAGGTTTGAGGTGCTGTCCCAGGGTTCAAGTTTGGACCACAGTTGGGGAACCTCACGATATTGCACCGGCAGGGTAGGGTGTTCAAGCTGAGCCTCTACTTCGTTGGGAGTCAGCAACTTACCTGGCCAGAAGCGCCATTGCCCTTTTAAAAGAAAGGTTTGTCCGGCATTAAAATGTACCCGGGTGAGGTCAGCACCCCCTTTATTAAGTCGAGGTTGAACCGCTTCGGCCGTAGTAGGAGGGCTAGAAATTGTAGCCTGACATGAGGTGAATAGGAGGGAACTCAAGCAAAAAGCTAAAAGGGGAGTTGGAATCCTCATACGGCGAGCTTAAGTCTAGATGAATATTTTAAAAAATCAACCAGAAGTGTTGACTTGAGTTAAGTTATTCAACCATTTGCCACTTTTTAACCGGGCTAGGCCCATAAAGATTTTGGGGACATCTTCTAAAAGGGTGGCCGTATAAACTAAACCAAAGGGAAGTCCGAGGACTAGTCCGGCTACTAAGCATAAAGGAACACTGACCAACCAGGTACCCCCGACGTCTAGAATCAGGGAGTACGTTGTGTCTCCGCCCGCGCGTAAGATGCCGACGATGACGTGCCAGTTGAACATTCGCAGGGGCATATCTAAGGCGAAGAGCCACATCCCGAGGCGGGCCCAGTTTCTGACTTGTTCATTAACATGAAAGGCTAGGGGCACAAAGAAACTACTAGCGACCAGCACAAGGCCCAGAGCGGCACCAAGGGCTGGGGCTAAAAAACTAAAAAAGCGGGCCAGAGAGCGGGCTTCTTGGGGGTTCCCTTCGCCGATACTTTTTCCAACTAAAACGGCATTGGCGTTTGTAGTGCCGAAAAAGACAACCAAGACCAGCTTGATCGCGGTGTCGGCGATATTATAGGCCGCAATCGAGTCCGTTCCCAAACGGGCAAAAACAAAGGCGGGGATCGAGTACCCCAGGGCCCACCCTACTTCGTTCCCGACCACAGGCAGGGTGACTTTCACAAATTGACGAAATTCTGACCAGGAAAAGCCCCATAATTCCCTTGGTGTTGCGGCCAAAGGGTGTCGTTTACCCTTGGGACGCCGCAGGTAAATGAACCCGACGATAATGAGCATTTCGACAAACCTTGCTATTACCGTCGCAAGGGCTGAACCTGTAACACCTAATGCGGGAGCTCCTAAATGACCAAAAATCAGAACCCAATTGAGAAAGGTATTGAGGAGGAGGGAAAGCACACTGGCTACCAGCGGCAAACGAACTTTTTCAATACTCCTCAAAACATTGACAAAGCTCATACTAATGGCTTGAAACAAAAAACCCCAGCTCACCAACTGCAAGAACCGGCTGCCCTGTTGTACGACCTTGGGGTCCGTTGAAAAAATTTCTAAAAGCTGTTGGGGCATGACTTGAGCTAAAATAAAAAAGAGCAAAGTTCCCGCCATTAAAACGGTCAAACTCAGCCCCAAATACTTGCGAATTGTGGCCTGATCGCCCTTCCCCCAATATTGAGCGGTAAAGATCGCGGCACCGGAACCAATCGCGAAAGAAAATAATAAAAGCAAAAAGAAGATTTGATTGGCTAAAGCCACACCGGCGATACTGGCCGCCCCTAAGGCCCCAATCATCACGTTGTCAGCCAAATTGAGACCGCTACCAATCAGGTTTTGCAAAGCAATGGGTCCGGCTAGGGCAAAAAGTGAGGCCACAACTTTAGGCATAAGGCCATAGTGCCCAAACGGATGGGGGGGGTGTCAAGCACAGATCGTTACCTTAGGTGAAAGCCCTTTGGTTCAAAGCTCAAGGTTACACTTAGAAGTTTATTTGTTTGCTCCGATGGAATGAACCGCCGCGGGTCCGCACGGTGGTGTTGGGGTGGGGGTTAATAGCCCCTACCCACCCGATTTCGATTCTCGTCAAATCAGCTTCAATCCATACTTTTCATAATTCTTCACTTTTAAGTCGGAGGACAAGAAATGCATATCCTTCCGAATTGATTGCCAAATCATAATTCGATCAAAAGGATCACGATGTTCAATCGTAAGTTGATAGTATGAAACTAAGTCGTCGTTCTCTAGCCGTAGATTTGAATAATAGCCGGCTTCAATTTCTTCATATAGGCCTTCTGGAGTCATCCCGTTTATTTCGAGTTTGCCGAGGCTGTATTTAATTGAAATTTCCCAAAGGCTTGCCTGGCTATAGAAGATCTCGTTTTCAGACGAAAGCAGAAGGTCAAGGATGCGCTTTTCAAGTTTCTTCGTTTCGATAAACGACCATAGGAGATAGTGTGTGTCGAGAAGAATTCTCATGAGTTCAAGAATTCCTCTTCCGTCAGACTCCAGTTATCACTGAACTTGATACTGACCTTACCCTCCAGCGTTCCGAGTTTTCGGACTTTGATTTTCTTGTATTCGTCAATAGGCACAATCACAGCGATGGTTTCTTTTTTCCTTCCAAAGGTGATGCCAATTTCTTGGCCTGACTCAACCTCCTTAAGAAGTGCCGACAAGTGGGTCTTTACTTCAGCAACCGAAAGAGTTTTCATACAAATAAATCTATTGTACAAGACTAACTTGGTCAAGTTGATCTTGTCTTATCATTTTTTTCGCGCCGAAGGCGTCCATCGAACAGGATGCTATGCACAATTTTCTATATTCCAGCAATCAAGAAGTCAATAGAGCTAAGTATTTCGCTCCGCGAAAATTCGGTCATTTCAACCATATTTCCTAAAATACTTTTCGGAACTGCGGCCAATTGCTGAGTCATACACAAATATTCTGTTCCACCTACTGTTACTTTCGGATTTAGGTTTTTTATTGGTTTCGGTCCAATTTCTTTTGATTTTAGCAGTGGAATTACAAGGCGTGTCTGAAGCGCAGAAAGCAATTCAGATTGAACATCAATTAGAAATGGATAGTTATCCGATGTTGCTGATCTGTTTTGATAGATTCGAAAGTCCGCCAT
>DAIDJJ010000101.1:0-9496 GCA_027451385.1 Spirochaetales bacterium
GCTTACAGGTGAGACATCTTCTCCAAGTCCCGACTCTAAGAGTGCTTTTTGGAGGACCCCACCGTCCCCCAGCAAAGCTTCGGTAAGAATTTCTAAAATCAAGATGGTCTGAAAATCTAAAACATCTTCAGTCAACCAAGCTAAGGCTACAGTTCCGGCTTCCTCTTCTGCTGCAGGGTAAACTGTTTCAAGGATTCTTCGTTCTGAGCGACGTTTTTGCAAAGGAAACGTCTCGGGTAAGGGGCGTTTTTGAAAAGAAGGTAAAACTTCCCGGCTTAATATTTTCAAAGCCTGACGGACCGGTAGGTTTCCATATAAAAAGACCAAACAGTACGAGGGGTGATAATGTTTCTGATGAAACGCTAAAAGCTCTTGATGAGTTAAATCGGGAATGACATGAGGATCTCCCCCAGAATCATAGTGATAGGGCCCCTCATCAAACAAGGATTTTTGGACAGCATCGTAGATCACGGATTCTGGACTGGAATAATTGCCCTTCATCTCATTGAGAACTACCCCTGAGCGTTGAAGGCCACCTTGCTGGTCCCATTCTAACCGATGGCCCTCTTGGCGAAAAGCGGCAGGCTTCAATAAGGGAAAAAATACGGCATCTGCATAGACACGAAATAAGTTATAGAAGTCCTTGGGCACCACCGAAGCCACCGGATAAACGGTTTTATCGGGATAAGTCATGGCATTCAAGAACGTATTTAAGCTACTTTTAGCCAAATATAAAAAAGGATCCTTAGTAGGATATTTTTGAGAACCACATAAAACAGTGTGTTCCAGAATGTGAGCCACACCTGTGTCATCTTCGGGCAAAGTTCTAAAAATAAACGAGGCTAAGTTCTCAGGATCAGCCGTCTCCATATGGTAGACGGTTAGACCTGTTTGTTCGTGTTCGTATAAAACACCACGGGCATTAAATTCGGACAAATCATCAACTGATTTTTGATGAAATCCATATAGCTCTGCGGATAATGAAGAAAACTTAGCCGACATTCGAGGTACCTAACCTTATTATGACTGTTTAGACCTTACAGACGTTATTTTTGTAAAGGGCCAACCCATCTCGAAATGGAACCAAAATTGATGACATTGTGGTAGCCTTGCAAGCGAAGGATCTCAGCGGCTTTCCTGGAATCGGCAGAGGCTGGTTGACCATAGACCACGATAAAAGCATCAAGATCTCTACTGGGGTGTTGATACCAAAGAAAGCCCAAGGGGATATTCACAGCTTTCGGGAGATGCCCTTGCCAATAAGCACTCTCACTTCGAACATCTAGAATAATCAATTCTTCTGGAAAACTTTTTAGAGCCCCACTTAACCCTAAGGGAGTGGCGAGGTCGGGAGTTGATGGCGTAGGGCTGGGAGTCACCGATTCCTGTGCTCCCAGGACTGTTGATAAAAGCAAACAGGTTAAAAAGAACAATGTAGATTTCATCATCAGGTAAATAATATCCTCAAAATCAGATAAAAAAAAAGCCGACGGTAAACCGTTCGGCTATTTCTTTGAAATTTTGACATCAACCGCGGGAAGATTGTTGAATTTTTCGAAGTTTCTTCAACTGCTTTCGCTCAAGTGCCTTTTTCTTTCGATTGTTGATCGTTGAGGGTTTTTCAAAGTATTCGCGCTTTTTCCACTCACGAATAATCCCTTCTTTTTCCACCATTCTTTTAAATCGCTTGATGGCTTTTTCCAGCACTTCGTTGTCGTCAACGGTAATGACGGCTATGGTAATCACCCCCTCTTCCTAACGGCATCGGCTATTTTAGCCAGAATCCAGCTTTTGTCAAGAACATGCCGCTCAACTAAGTTTTCTCCATTTACCGGAACACCATGGACACGAATTTCCCAATGCAGATGTGGTCCCGTCACTAAGCCTGTTGCTCCTGAGTAACCTATCAGTTGACCTTGTTGCACCAAAGCTCCCACTTCGACGAGTCGTTTGGATAAATGAAAATAGTCACTATAGACCCCTGGCAAATGTTCAATAACTACAGTTTCTCCTGTCAACTTTCTCATTTGCGACAGCACAACTTTTCCAGCCCCACAGGCCTTGACGGGTGTGCCTTGGACAACGGCAAAGTCGATGCCTGAATGGTAGGTTGAGGCCTGGGAGCCATCAGTATACACAAACGTCCTAGTGTCCCCAAACGGGGATGATATGGGCGGATTCCCCTGAATGGGCATTGACCAAGATTGGTCTTGATAGACGGCTTGAGAATGAGTTGCTAAATAGATATCCCAGATCGAGATGGCTTGTTGATGAACCACAACACTGGGTTTTTCGCGCAAATGCGACATCGCGCGATTTAAGTGGAGAATTTCACGAGGAAAATGCCCCGCAAGGATTGTCAAAGCATACTCGTAGGTGACGCCTTGTTTGTCCTCAATTTTCAGATAAGCGTGCTGAGTGGGAGTCAAGGCATCGACAGCCAATAAGGCAGCTTGCAAACCTTGAACTCCCGCTACCGTATTATATATTTCTGGGAGAAGAAAGGAATGCACGGTGTACAAGGCCTTTCCCCTGTCATTGAGAATGCTCACTCGAAAATCTGAGGAGAGAGCACCACCCCATACTACAACAGCGGAAACCTGTCCGGCTTGAAGAGTTTGAGGCACCCAAAGGTTTGTCGCCCTGTTTGTCTCAAAGTTTGCCTCACCCCAAAGGCTGACTAGCCCCAAAAGCAGAAGGCCTGATACACAGAAAAAGAAGCGGTTCATACCAACTCCAAATCCAAGATGGTGAGTTGTAAGGATTCTTGACCATAAAAATAGTTCCGCCTAAGTTGGTACACGACATTCACCGTATCACCAGCTGTTAATTTTTGAGATGTCAGAAAATCTTGGGCATTCCACCAAATTGCTGGCCATTTCACGCTTCCTGTGTCCAGAGTCATTTTCAAGTGCTGAACACTGGATTTTCCGACTAAATCCGCATCCAAAACTCGCAACCCCTTGCTCACAAAACAGAGCGGACGGTTCCCTTCTCCATAGGGCTCAAATTGATCGACAACCTTAATTAAATCAGCGGTCATCAGCGTTAAGGGGATTTCAGCATCCACTTCCAAAGTTTGATCTGTTTTATTTGAAAGCTCAAATTGGGGAAGGAGCGTGGAAAGGCGTTGTTGAAAGGCTTCAAAGTTTTCTGTCAGCATCTGAAAACCTGCGGCTTGAGCATGGCCACCGTAATCAATGAAAAGGTCGGCAAAGGCATCCAAAAACCTACGTGTTTCAAAACCGCGATTCGTCCGTAGTGAGCCAATGGTCTTATTCTTTTGTTCTGTCATCACTAAAGAAGGCACCCCTAAGGTATTCATTAGCCGTGAGGCAAGGATTCCAGTTATCCCTTTGGGCACTCGAGCATCGTGCACCATGGCAAAACGCTCCCCTGAGCTTTCCCAATATTGCCGTGCTTGAGGAAGAACGTCTGTCCAAGCCGTCTGACTTAAGGCCTTGCGTTCTTGATTCAGCTCATCTAAACGATCGGCTAAACTGCGTCTCCGGCCCTCTTCTGCCGTTAAAAACAATTCGATTGCCGAAGCGGGCTCACCTAGTCTTCCCGCTGCATTGAGGACTGGAGTGAGCTGCCATGAGACTTCGGTAGTCGACAAGGGGTGGCCCAATAATTTCAATTTCATCAAAAGGCTTCTCAGTCCTGAACGGGAAGTTTTATTCAGCGTCTGCATTCCCAGTCTAACAAGGATGCGGTTCTCGCCTTCCAACGGCATCATATCAGCCAAAGTAGACAAAGCGACGAGATCTAAGACCTGAGTAAAATGGCTTCCCAGAGCTGGAAATTTTTTATGAACGGAACTAATGAACAAACTTACCAAGATGTCTAACGGGCCGCTTTCAGGATAGTACTTGGGCAAACGGCTTTTGGCTAAAACTTCTGGAAAGGATAAGCTTTTAAGGGCCGGAAAGGCTTGATAAATCCCCGGCGCCATATCAAAGAGGCTGATGATGGCTCGTGAACCAAAGATTTGCTTGAGCAAGGTCGTCTGCTGAGCCGCGTCCCAAACATAAATTTCTTGATCTTGTAAGAACTCTGCTAGTTTGGCAACCTCTAAACGAGAGGACTCCGGGGAAAAGACCAAACATAAGCGCTTTTTGATCAACAAATTGACCAGGTGGCAAGCTTCGACGATCAAGTTGTTGTCTTCTTGGCGAACATGCAAAAGGCATAGCCTTTGGTTATAGAGGGGCGTTTGGGCAAACTTCAACGCCCAAATAAATTTACTGACCACGGCTGTGGCGGATAAGTAGGGAAACGGGTAAGTTTCTTCGGGTATTTTGGGGTCAAGAATGGCCATCGCCGGAGGCAAGTCTTCAGGAGATACATGGTGATCCAAAACAATCACATCGATCCCAGCCTCTACAGCTTTAACAATTTCGTCATGGTTGGAGATTCCACAGTCCACGGTGAGCAATAAAGTGCATTCTTGTTTTGCAATAAGTTCAATGACTTGGTCCGACAAACCGTAGGTTTCTTCTCCTTCTGGCACCTTCCATTCAGGTTTTAACCCGAGTTCCTGCAGGGCTTCGACTAAGAGTACTGTAGCGCTCACCCCATCCACATCCCGATCACCAAAAACAAAAACTTTTTCTTTTTCTTCTTGTGCTGCCAAAAGCCGGTCGACAGCATCTTCCATGGCTTGGAATAAAAACGGATTGTGAAGGAACCTCAAATCATCTTCGAGGTAAAATAAAAGATCTTTACTTTCAAAAATCCCACGCCGGAGCAAAATCGAGGCTTCTAGAAGACCAAGACCATATCGCAACGACAGCCCCTTGACTTCGACAGGGTCAAGCGGTTTTTTATTCCAATTTTGACTTCTTACAACTTTCATCTAAACTATTTCCTCAAGGATAAGCTGGTCCTCTGCCTGTGCCTTTGGTTCAAAACGACAAGCTTGTTCTAAGTTAAACACAGCTTCCTCGGCTTTGGCTTCGCTATTCGTCCAAATTTTTGCGATCACAGTTCCCTTGTTCACGGTTTTTCCGGGCTTGATCACCCATTCGAGGCCAGCTTCGGGATATATCCGATCAGTTTTTTGATTCCGTCCCGCTCCAAGACCTGTCGCGATCAAACCACACGCCTGTGCGTCTACTTCAGTAAAAACTCCCTCGTGAGGGGCTGTAAAGGTTTTCATGATGGGGGCTCTTCTTTGGCCAATCTGCTGTTCGAATTCCCTCCAATTTCCGCCTTGTGTTAAAACATTTTTTTGAAACAGTTCTAAGGCGCTACCGTCTTCTAGCTTGGCTTTTGCCAAGGTCTCACCTTGTTCAAGAGTCTCCGTTACCCCTCCTAAACGAAGCATCCAGGCAGCCAAACGGAACGTCACCTGCCCTAAGTCAGGTTCATAACGATTATTCAGGAATTCATAAGCTTCTTCCACTTCTAAAAAATTCCCTACCATTCTCCCTAGGGGAACATTCATCGAGGTCAACACCGCTACAGCTCGTCGCCCTAATGCCTGCGCCGTTTGGACCAAACTTTGACCCAACGCACGGGCTTGCGGAAGAGTTTTCATAAAAGCTCCGCTACCGACTTTAACATCGAAAACCAAGGACGAAGCCCCTTCGGCAAACTTCTTGGAGAGAATGCTCGCCGTAATCAAGGGGATGGACTCTACTGTCGCAGTGACATCCCGAAGTGCGTACATCAGGCGATCTGCAGGAACAACGCGCTCCGTCTGTCCCGTCATAAAATAGCCATTTTGTTCTAAACCAGCCAACATTTCTCCAGGTGTTAAAGAGGTTCGATACCCAGGTATGGCTTCTAGCTTATCTAAAGTTCCCCCCGTATGTCCTAAAGAGCGCCCAGACATCATCGGGACTTTGAGTCCACAAGCCGCAACCATAGGAGCCAACATTAAAGATACTTTGTCTCCAACTCCCCCTGTGGAATGCTTATCCACTAAAAGCGAGTTGCCAGGAAATTGAAGAATTTCTCCAGAATGAATCATGGCCGAGGTTAACCAGCTGGTTTCTTCAAAATCCAAGCCTTGAAAAAACACCGCCATAAGCCAAGCTGACATCTGATAATCTGGCAAATTCCCTTTGACGTAATCTTGAATGAAGCTTTCGAGTTCTAGTTGGGTATGACGCTTTCCCTGTCGTTTTTGCCAGATGAATTCCACCGCCCTCATTCCCCCACTCCTTTAGCCATTTAACCGTAACGCGGTATTTTTCGTCCTAATATCTGGCTCCATAATTCAAAAGCTATCGATCTCAAGTGTTCCAGAGAAGTGGTTTCAGTCGGAGCCTGAAGACTGTCTTCCAATGTATATACTGAAGTTGCCGTCAAATAATCCACTTCTTTGGGTGTCAGAGTCCAGTGGCCCACCAAACACTGAGAACAAAAGACCGCCAACGGATTCGTTGAAAAACTCACACTACTCCCGAATAACGGAGTCCCGCAACTTTCACAGTACAAAAAATCCGGTTTTAACCCCGCCTCTTCTGTTAAGCGCCATAAAAATTGTGTCTCTAATCGAAGGAGGCCTTCCGGGGACACCTGCTCAGCTAAACGCAAAGCTTCAGAAAGCAGATCAAAGGCTCCTGGCTCCAAGGTGGGGGCGCTTCGTATCAACTCCGCCCAACGTGCCGCTGAAAAAAAACGTTGGGGCTCTTTTGCCAACCCCTCATGGGCCGCCAAAAGTTCCACCTCTTCAATCTTAAAAGAATCTTTAACGGGATCATGATAAACACAGACCATTAGTCGCCGTAAAGGTGACAAAAGAGCACGGAACCGGTTTCGGGGGTTCTCGGCACCAAAAGCCATCAACGAAAGAGGTCCTCGGTCTCGGGACAAAACCAAGACTCCACGGTGAGTTTCCCCTACGGGATAAGTCTTGAGAATCACCACTTCCACGGTAAATCGACGTTCAGGCACGCCTTAGTTTAGCATATTTTCTCAGAGGACTTGCCCTTCGAGCCTCTTTTTTTCTAAATTCAGCTCATGAGTGACAACCCTTTAATCCCTGCTGATCAGTTATTACCTAACAAGCTGTCGCTTGTTCCCTTGGAAATGCGTCCCATTTTCCCAGGAATTTTCACCCCTTTGATGATCACTGACCCAGCCGATGTTGCCGTGGTTGAAGACGCCATGAGCGGCTCAAAGGTTTTGGGCTTAGTGTTAGTCAAACAAGAGGCAAATTCAGAAGAAGGTGAAACGGCCGAAGTTCTGTATGAGATTGGAACCGCCGCGAAGATTCTCAAAAAAATCAACCTACCTGATGGTGGAGTCAATATCTTCGTCACCACGCTCAAACGCTTTCAAGTCAAGAAAATGCTCACCGAAGAGCCCTTTAGAACCGCCGCAGTGGAATACCTCGACGAAATTATTGACGAAAAATTTTCACAAGAAATTAAGGCTCTTACGCGCTCAATCTTTGCAGATATGAAGACCTTATCAGAAAATAATCCTTTATTTTCTGAAGAAATGCGCCTGAATATGGTGAACATTGACCAGCCCGGGAAGCTGACCGATTTCATCGCCAGCATCTTAAATATCAATAAAGATGAACAGCAAAAGTTACTTGAAACTCTCGACGTCCGCGAACGTATGCAACAGGTTTTGTTAGCCATCAAAAAAGAACAAGAACTGGTCAAATTACAAAAAAAGATCTCTAAGCAAATCAATGAAAAACTTGAAAAAAACCAGCGAGAATTCTTTTTACGAGAAGAACTCAAAACAATTCAGAAAGAACTGGGGATAACCTCAGACGCCAAAACTTCTGACTATCAAAAGTTCAAAGAAAAGATTGAGTCTTTTCAATTTAGCGGTGAACTTAAAGAAACCGTTACCTCAGAGTTAGAAAAATTTGCTTTGATGGATCCCAACTCCAGCGAGTTTATCGTCACGAGAAACTACCTTGAAACCATTTGTGCCCTCCCCTGGAAGCAAGAATCTGCCGAAGCCGTGGACATGACCTTTGCCAAACGGGTTCTGGATCAAGACCACTACGGGCTTGAAGATGTGAAAAAACGTATCCTTGAGTTTTTAGCCGTCAAAAAGCTCAAAAGTGACAGCAAAGGGTCGATTGTTTTACTTCTCGGACCACCCGGAGTCGGCAAAACCAGCATCGGAAAATCGATCGCCAAAGCTCTCAAACGGCCTTTTTTTCGGTTTAGTGTGGGGGGAATGCGAGATGAAGCCGAGATCAAGGGACATCGACGTACTTATGTCGGGGCCATGCCAGGTAAGATTATTCAAGGTCTTAAAATTACGGGTTCCAGGAATCCTGTGTTTATGATTGATGAGATCGACAAGTTGGGCTCCAGTTATCAAGGAGACCCCTCCAGTGCACTCTTGGAAGTCTTGGACCCAGAACAAAATATTAACTTTCGAGATCACTATGTCGACCTCCCGTTTGATATCTCTCATGTCTTATTTATCGCGACAGCCAATGCCCTGGATACTATTCCTCGGCCGTTGTTAGATCGCATGGAAATTATCCGGCTTTCGGGCTATATCGAAGAAGAAAAAGTAGCCATTGCCCAAAAGTACCTGATTCCCAAAAGCTTAGAAGCCTCCGGTTTGGGCAAGAATCAAGTGAAGTATACGAAAAAAACCCTTTCGGAAATTAGCCGTCACTATGCCCGTGAAGCTGGCATGCGGAATTTTGAAAAAGCACTCGACCGCATACACCGTAAATTAGCCCTCAAAGTCGTGACCGAAAATGTCGCCCTCCCTTTAACGGTAGATACGTCCTCTTTAGAAGAGTACCTGGGACGAGCCTCCTTCCCTGAAGAAGAGGTCATTCCCTTGGTCAATCCCGGCATGGTCATGGGCTTAGCCTGGACCAGTTATGGCGGTGCCGTTTTGATCATTGAAGCCGTAAAAACACCCGGTAAAGGCGGAATACGGCTGACGGGAAGAATGGGTGATGTGATGAAAGAAAGTGCTCAAATTGCCTATACCTGGGTTCATGCACATGCCAAAGCCTTAGGCGTCAGTGAAGCCTTTTTTGAACGTTGGTCAGTCCACCTGCATATACCAGAAGGGGCAACGCCCAAAGATGGTCCCTCGGCAGGAGTTACCATGGCAACAGCCTTGGCCTCGTTAGCCGTGGGTAAGGTAGTAACTCCCAAGATCGCTATGACTGGGGAACTTTCCTTAACGGGAAAGGTTATGCCCATTGGCGGGTTAAAAGAGAAAGTGATAGCAGCCCGCAGAAGTGGTGTCAAAAAAGTTCTCTTTCCCAAGGCCAATGAAAAAGATTGGGAAGAAATTCCAGAGTACATTCGCAAGGGTCTGGATTTTCAGCCCATTAACCGAATGGAAGAGGTTCTGGAGATCATGTTAGGCGTTCACACTTGACGCCCCCAGGAGATTCTTTCATGCTGAGGCATGCGTAAATATTCCATTCTAGTTATTTTGAGCCTCGCTCTGAGCGGGGCTCTTTGGGCCCAAGCCGACCCTGACCCCTCTTTTCAACTTACCTTAGGTCAGTTAACGGCTTGGGTTGCAGATCTCCCCC
>DAIDJJ010000102.1:0-9490 GCA_027451385.1 Spirochaetales bacterium
TTTGCGGCAAATGATCTGGATCTCAGCCAACGACATCAGGCTATGCACTTCGTCCGGTAAGGGCCCAAAACGGTCATATACTTCCTGATTGACCCGTTCTAGGTCTTCTTCAGTCACCACCGAAGCGATTTTTTTGTACACATCCATCTTGTCCGTGGGATCCAGAATATAATTATCGGGGATGAAACCTGAATAGTCCAGTTCCATGTAAATTTCTTCCACTTCTTCTGGCTTTTGATCCGTTTTAGCCGCCACGGCTTCATTCAACAATCTCAGGTACATTTCGAAGCCTACGGAAAGAATATCACCAGACTGTTCGGCCCCTAAGAGGTTACCAGCCCCTCTGACTTCGAGATCTTTCATGGCGATTTTAAACCCGGCTCCTAGTTCCGTGAAATCGGAAATAACTTGAAGACGTTTTATCGCCAATTCGGTTAACGCACGACCATCGGGATAAAGGAGGTAGGCAAAGGCGACTTTCCCCGAACGACCTACCCGGCCTCGTAACTGGTACAATTGGCTAATTCCGTACATATCCGCACGGTCTATGATAATTGTGTTCACATTCGGAATGTCGATTCCGTTTTCCACGATGGTGGTTGAAACCAAAACGTGAAAGTTGCCATGAATGAAGTCGTGCATCACTTCTTCGAGATCTTTGGGGTCCATTTGACCATGGGCACTACGGATCAAAAGTTCCGGCAAAAGTCGCCGCAAATACAGTTCTGTCGCTTCAAGCGTTTCAATACGGTTGTGTAGAAAAAAGACTTGTCCTCCTCGTTCCACTTCGCGACGAATCGCTTTTGCCACGACATCATCTGAAAACTCCTGTAAAAAGGTTTCAATGGGCTGCCTATTGTGAGGTGCCGTTCGCAACACCGACATATCACGAATTTTTAAAAGGCTCATGTGCAGAGTTCTGGGGATGGGCGTGGCACTCATCGCCAGACAATCTATCGAGGTTTTAAGCTCTTTGAGCCGTTCTTTGTCTTTGACCCCGAAGCGTTGTTCTTCATCGATCACTAAAAGTCCTAAATTTTTAAAAGCCACATCTTTTTGCAAAAGCCGGTGAGTCCCGATCACCACATCCAGTTCACCTTTTGCTAACTTCTCTAAAGTTTGTTTTTGTTCAGCTTTAGGAACAAACCGGGACAGCATGCCGATCCGCACGGGGAAGCGTCCAAAGCGATCCTGAAAGTTTTCAAAATGCTGTTCTGTTAAAATGGTTGTAGGGGCTAAAAAGGCGACTTGCTTGCCGCTAATCACCGCTTTAAAGCAAGCCCTCATCGCGACTTCTGTTTTCCCAAATCCCACGTCGCCACAGAGGAGTCGATCCATGGGACGAGGAGATTCCATGTCCGCTTTAATTTCCGCAATGGCGCGAAGTTGGTCTTCAGTCTCATCAAAGGGGAATGCGGCTTCAAACGAAGCCTGCCAATCGTTATCTGGGCCAAAACTATGACCTTGGGCATTTTGACGTTTGGCATAAAGGGTAATCAAACGATCCGCGAGTTCTTCGACGGATTTTTTCGCCCGACTTTTTTTCGCTTCCCAAGATTTCCCGCCCAGGACATCCAACCTTGGTTCTTTGCCTTCTGACCCAATATAGCGTTGAATCAGGTTGATCTGTTCGATGGGGAGAAAAATGGTTTCGTCTGAAGAATACTCAATTTTGATATAATCTCGTTCGTTTCCCGCAACCCGTACTCGTTCAATCCCTAAAAAGCGACCAATCCCATAATTGATATGAACGACAAAATCGCCAGGGCTCAAATCCACAAAAGAATCCAAGGCTTGAGTTTGGGCAGTTTTTAACGACGCCGGGCCTTTGCGTTTACGACCAAAGATTTCATTCTCGTGAATGACGGCTATTTTCCCCCGTGACAACACAAATCCCGAAGAAATTTGAGCCGGAAACACCTGGGCTCCGGAATCTTTAAGAAGAAACTCCAATCTTTGAGCCTGTGAGGAGGAACCCGCCACGACAAAGACCTGGTAGCCTGCGGTTTTTAAGTTCGTGACTTCGTCTTTAAAAAAAGGAATGTTTCCGAAGTAGGCCCTTGGCGGTTCGCACGAAAGCAGATGCCGAGGTTCGGTAGTGGCTTCCGTGTGAAGGGTAGGAAACTGTGCTCGACGGGGGACTTCTTTGAGAAACTGCTCCCAACGAAAAAACACTTTTTCTGGGTCTGGTACAAGTAGCCCCTGGCTTCGGGCCTGCTGATACATTTGTTTGGTCTCTTTTCTCAGAGTTTCCCAGCCAGCATGGAGTTTTTCCCACTCTGGGAACAGAAATATTGCCGTTTCATCGGCGTAAGACCATAAAGGAGTCGGATTTTCTTCTGCAAAAGGGTAAAACAACTCAAGACCGCGAAAATCTCCGGTTTCACGAAGAGCTTCGCGTAAAGGCAACCACTCTTCTCCCCAACCTAGTCGATCTGCCGCCGCATCGACTTGAGTGAGGGCTTGTTCATCCCAAACCACTTCACGGGCAGGATAAACCAGAAGTTCATCTAGCCCCCCCCTTGAAGACTGGGTCACGGGGTCAAAATGTTTAATGTCTTCGATGGTATCAAACCCGAAGACCAGACGCACCGCCTGTTCCTCTCCCGGAAGAAACAGATCCAAGACTTCGCCACGTAAGGCAAACTCGCCGGGCACGGTCACACGAGGAACGCGCATGTATCCTAATTGAACCAGTCGTTCGGCAGTCTTTTGGACGTGAATTGTATTCCCTTTTCGGAAAGTAGTTAGCTTGGCTTTCCACGAAGTCACCGAGGGAACAGGAAACAAGAGACTTCGTAAGCTGACCAAAACCAACCGGGGCTGGCGACGAGATAAGCGTGAAAGCAGTCGAGACCGTTCACCAAAAATACTGGCTTGGGCACTGATTCCTTGGTAAAGCAAAGTTCCCCACCAAGGTAAAATTTCTGGTTCTAACCCCAAGGCGTTGAGGTCAGCCGCCCAGGTTTCGGCTTCGGCATCGGTAGAAGTCACGAGAAAGAGCGTACCTGGAGTTTCCCGCGCTAAGTGAGCCAAAACTGGAGCTAAGAAAAATCCTTGGGCACCCTCGACATTGAGGGGGAATTTTCCTCGCCGCCAATCGCTCAAAAGGCCTTGAAAGGCTTCATCTTTCTTCAAAAATTGAGAAATTGCATTCGCTAGTAAGGTAATCATGATATCTTCCGACAATGGAACCAGAGTCATGGGAGGTGACAACCCTTGAAACGGTTCCTAAGTTTGGTCGTATTTTGCCTTTCGGCCTTCGGGGCCTTTGCGGCAGGAACCCAGACCCTTCAGTTTTCGTTACGATATTACGATAAAACAGTTTACTCAACCAACCCCGATTTGCCCATCACCCTGCAAGTAAATCTTCGGAATGTTGGAGACTCACCGGTTTGGTTTAGTTTACCCAATCAGCCTGTGTTTCAGTTAGCGTTTCACGTAATGTCGGCGGGACGCACGGGTTTGTACTTGCCGAATTCTGAAAAATACAACGAAAGCCGGTTTAGCAATCAGCCTGTTTTTTTTCGGAATATTACCATTCAACCCGGTGAAGAATTCTCATATTTAGTCAACTTACGGGATTTTGTGACCATTCCTCAAAGTGGGATCTATACCATCCAGGCAGAATTTCACCCCAATCTTCTTCCCGAATATCAGGGTGACCTCAATTCCAACTCGGGAGCTTCCTCCAACCCAGGAGCCCCCTCAGATATCGTTCTCACTTCGAACATTCTGACCCTCGTGATTCGCCCTTCTCTTCCGGACTCGGGCATCCTGGCGTATCAAGAAAATATCGACCAAGGAACTCAAGAGATCCTTCGGCAAGAACACCTGAGCCCCGATGATGTGGTCCGCTACTTACTCGAAGCCCGTCAAGCAGATAAAGAAGCTCGTTTTTTTCTCTATTTGAGTCTGGAAGACTTATATAAACGTTCTCCCCTTTACCGTCGCACGTACCTTGCCGCTTCGGCGGAAGAACGAGAAAGAATATTAACGGCTTTTCGTCATGATCTGTGGAAGCGCGAAACGGCACTTTCCAAAGTTCCCAGTGCTTTTGAAATCCTTTCGACGTCCTACACCGAGACCGAAGCTACCGTCACAGCTCAATTAAAATTCGATGCTGGGGATTATTTAGAAATTCGGCAATACACGTATGCTTTGCACAAGCGCAACGGCTACTGGGAAATCTATGACTATCAGGTCCGGAATGTGGGGACCGAAAGGAAGGGACGACTATGATCCTCATGATGGTCAAAAATGAAGGAAAACTCGCTTCGGGCCTTTCTAGGGCCCTCGCCCCGTATGGGTTGAATGTTATTCATTACCGTCACCCCCTCAAAGCCCTAGACAATCTTACAGAAACTGATCCGAGGATCATTTTATTTGACTGGGTTGATTTCCCTCGTCATTGGAAAATTCTGGTAAAATATCTTCGAGAAGAATTTCCCAAAGATGAAAAGGTTATTCTGTTGTTTGGAGAAGTTCACCCGCCGTTGGACGAAGCCAATAAAGCCCTCTTTTTGGGGGTCAACGGCCTTTTGACCTTTGACGGCTCAGCCACCAATCTGGCAGATAAAATTCGTGAAGTCTTCTTACGCTATGGAACGTTCGAAGAAGATTCTGGTTCTACCGCTTTATCCAAAGCAGGCACCATGAGTTTTGTCTTCCGCCATCCTCGACGAAAACATCTCGTCACGGGCGTCTTTTTGCACTTAGAAGAAGACACGGCAACCTTTAAGCCTGATTTTGGACATGAAACTGCGGATTTAAATGCTGGCGATGAATTACTCGATGGTTCCTTGCGTTTGTTGGATGCTCTGATTGTTTTGAATGCCAGAGTCCTTCGTAATACCGGCCAGCTTCATCTTGTCCTTGAACCTAGTCGGCCTGAAGATGCTCGTCTACTTCGTGAAAAACTGCATAGATTTGAACAGGAGCCTTTGTCATGAAACGCCCCACACTTTTTATCCTCTTGGGAATTTTAACCGCAATATTTGTCAGTGCAGAAAGTGTCGCTGTAAAACCGCATCAAACTTTATGGTCGTTGTCCCGACAATATGGCGTGAGCGTCAATCAACTCAAAGAGTGGAATAATTTAAATTCTAACACTGTCTTCGTGGGACAACGACTTAAGGTCAGTCCCGATACCGAGACTACGGTCTCAGCCGAGGCCAATAGCAGTGCTTTTACGGGTCCTGCCAACGCAGACCTTACCCCCTTCCGGTATATTGTGCATAGCGGAGATAGTTTGCTGTCTTTATCCCAACGCTGGGGGACTTCTCTCGAGGAACTCCGCCGCCTGAACGGGTTGACCGACGATACCTTGATGGTGGGTCAACGGTTATATATCCGTCGTCCTCAAGGCATCACGTTCTATACCGTTGAGTCCGGCGACAGCTTGGGGCACATTTCGGTGCTGTTTCAAATCAGTGAACATAACCTCAAAGCCATTAATCAGTTAGCTTCTTCACAGGTAGTGCCAGGTCAAATCTTACGCGTTTTTAAACCGGCAGAAGTCCCCTTAACCCATGTTGTGGCTCCCACAGATACCCTTCCCGGAATTGCCGCGCTGTACAATACGACCCCCTCTGCCCTCCGCGCTCTGAATGGTTTAAGCGATGATACAGTCCACCCCGGAGAAGTTCTTCGCCTGAAAAACTTTGCCAGTGCCTCAACCCTAGCAGTTTTTGATGATCCCTCTCGGAATGTTTCGCCCCAAGCCTCCCCAGCAGGCACTTATCGGGTGAAGCTCGGCGACACTTTGTACAAAATTGCCCGCAACCAAGGGCTCAAGGTTCAAGATCTCGAAACCTGGAACCATTTAACAGATTCTCGACACCTCTTTGTGGGGCAAACCTTGCAGTTGGGGCCCACGGCTCCTGTCACAGCCACTGTTGCCTCGACAGAACTGAAAGACCTGCCCCAAGCTCCAGGCCCGGTTTCCTTTCCCGGTTCAGACACCAATACAACTTCAAATACGACCTCCGACCAGCCCTTGTTAGCCGAACCAACCGAAGTTTCGTTGGGAGCCGTACCACAAGATGTGCCGTCCCCCAATGCTCCCCTCACCCCCGAAGCGAGCCGACTAGGCCACCAATACGTCGTCATGGACCCTAACATTCCTGTTTTCGAATGGAATGGTGACTATTATTACTGGACACACCCGGGTGCCTTGTCCCAGCCTAACCGGGGTTATTTTGAAGATGATTGGCCGTCTCCTTTGGATGCCTATCAAAAGGCTCACCAACTTTGGAAAAAATTTGCCGCCATGGTGAATGAAGAACCGCCGCTATCGACTAAGCTCAAAGGTTGGTCTGTCGTTCTAGATCCCGGACACGGCGGTCTTGACCCAGGAACAATCGTCCGTACCCCCGGTCCAAACGGTGGCAGTCTTTATATCACTGAAGCCCAATATGTTTATGATATTGCCATGAGAATGTATGAATTGCTCCGACGAAATGGGGCACGGGTAGAACTCACTCGGTTAGTCCCCAACCGCCTCATCCTCGATACCAACTCACCAGACTCGACTCTAATTAATGAAAAGAACTCGGTCTACAATTCTCTGGCGGACAACCAAAGTGATGATAACTCAGACTGGCCCCAAGGTTCAGTTTCCAGCCTCGATAAGCGAGTCGATATTGCCAGAACCTTCTTTCAGGGAACTCCAGAAAACAGACGCATCTTTATTAGTCTTCACGCAGACAACAATCCCGGTGTTCCCGTAGGGACCGGTGTCTATACGTTTGAAACGCGTTCAGGTCTCAAAGATCAGGCCTCATTGGGCTTCGCTGAAAAACTTTTACCCTACCTGGGTAAGGATAGCTATACACGCGCTGAGCCCCTCATTGTCCTCAAGAATAATCCGGCAACTTACAAGATTCTGGTCGAAACCCACAATCTCGCCATTCCGGCTCAAGCTTGGCTGATGAGGTTTGGAAAAACCCGCGAAAAGGATGCCGAAAGGATGGTCAAAGGAATTTTAGAAGCCGTTAAAAGCTAACATATGTTCCCTCTTAGGCTGAAAAAAACTGCTTGACATTTTTTTTCAGCCTAGGTACTATCGTCTTCGTCGTTGAGACATTCCCCTGTAGCTCAGTCGGTAGAGCATCTGACTGTTAATCAGAGTGTCACTGGTTCGAGTCCAGTCGGGGGAGTTTAACACTCAGGAATAACTTCCTGAGTGTTTTTTTTTGCCTATTTTTAACTTTTGATTTCTCTACTCGGGAATCTGAAGAACGATTTTACCCCGGACACCACCAGCTTCCAAACGTCTCTGGGCTTCTGCCGCTTTTTCTAAAGGGTAAACCGAGTCAATCACAGGGCGTATTTGCCCTCGTTCTACCAGTGTTTTCAACGCTTCGATTTTCTGTTGAGTACGCTCCATGAAACCAAAGTAGAGCGTTAAATTTTTCGGTTGCATTCCATTCAGATCACCGGCTAGGCTCACTACCGTAGAAAGTTTGCCATAAGGCCTCACAACTTTGATCGAGCGGCTGACGGTATCTCCCCCCACCGTATCGAATACCGCATCCACTCCTTTTCCCTGGGTGAGGTTCAAAACTTCTTCTTCAAAACGAACCTTTTGATAATCAATGACCTCATCTGCCCCTAAACTTCGAATCAGTTCATGGTTAACAGTTCTTCCTGTGGCCAAGACTCTTGCCCCGGCAGCTTTTGCCAACTGAACGGCAAAGTTACCCACGCCGCCAGCCCCCGCATGTACCAATACCGTATCGCCTACCTTTGTTTGAAAAAAGGTAACTATGGTATCGTAAGCTGTAATGGCGGCTAAGGGGAGGCTTGCCGCTTCACCCCACGAAAGTTTTTTCGGTTTCAAAGCCAAAATCTCTTCGTCTTCGACATGATACTGAGCATAAGTTCCTTGGCGTCCAAAAATCCTCGCACTGTAAAAAACCTCATCCCCAGGTTGAAATCTGGTAACTTGATTACCTACAGCTTCAACTACTCCCGCTGCGTCATACCCCAAGATCGCCGGCATGGGGACACCAGCCCAGGAACCATGTTCTCGAATCTTGTAATCCACCGGGTTCAATGAGGCCGCCATCACCTTGACTAAGACTTGTTTCGGACCTGGTTCAGGCTTAGGCATAGTGGCCAGCTCTAGGTTTTCGGCTGAGCCAAAGGCCCGGATAATCATAGCTTTCATAGTTACTCCTTCTCACAAAATGAGGCTGATGGGTTCCAAAGTCAAAGATTCCGTCTGGAATCAGGTTCTTGCATCCTTTCTTTCGAAGAATTAGAATTGATTTCATTAAAGAATGGGTGAGAAATGCTTTTTCCATATTGGATGATTCCCTTGGGAGCCAATCTCTTTTTGATCAGTTTAATGGCCCTCATAACCAATCTTTTTCCAAGGAAAATTCTCCATGAACGGTCTGGGCTTTCACAGGGAATTCTTGGCCTCCTCTTCGGGACTTTGGCGGTGGTTAGCAGTGGCTTTCCCGTTACCTTACTTTCGGGAGTACACCTCGATGGATCTCTTTGCATTCCCCCATTAACCGGCTTTTTCTTTGGACCTTTCAGCGTTCTTTTGGTGACACTCATCCTTCTGATAGAAAAAATTGTCACCTCTTCTTTGAGTTTATCTTTCTCGACGTTAACGCTATTTATGGTCACCCTCTTGGGACTTGCTTGTTCGTTTTTCGTTCAACGCTGGAAATTTCGCTGGGTTTGGCTTCAACTTTTGGTGTTAGGTGTTGCCGTTGCGTCGACGACTTTGCTCGGGCAAAATATTTCTCAGGCCTTTGGGCCAGCCTTTCTTTTTTATCCCGTGAGCATTCTTTTAATAGGAATGTTCTTGAATGCTGTTCAAAGTAAAAATCAAACCATGGAAGAGTTGGTCCATTTGACCGATCAGTTGAAAGAAAGCGAAACTCGGTTTCGGTTTTTAGCCGAATCTTCTAGCGATATGATTACCCGACACGCCGCCGATGGCACGTATGAATACGCCTCGCCGGCCAGTGAACGTCTTCTTGGTTACCGCCCCGAGGAGCTCTTGGGGCATTCTGCTTATGATTTTGTGTACCCCGAGGATCATCAAGCCGTACAAAATTCCCATCAAAATATTCTGGCGGACAGTGTTGTCACTTCTGTCAGCTACCGTGGAGTTCGCAAAGACAAAACCCTCATTTGGTTAGAAACAACCAGTCATACGATTCTTGACCCCCTCACCCATCAAGTCTTTGAAATCCACGCCTCAACCCGAGATATTTCGGACCGCAAACAGTTTGAGGAACAATTACAACGTTCTCAAGCCAGTTTAGAAGCTTTACTGCGCACCCGACGAGAATCTATATGGGCTGTTGATCGACAATTGAATTACACCATCCTCAATGACTTTTTTATTGAAAGTTATCAACTGGTCTTTGGACTAAGCCTCAAACCTGGCATGAATGCCCTGGAAATCCTTTCAGAAGAACATCGCAACCAATGGCGTCCTCGGTATGAAGCTGCCTTACGAGGC
>DAIDJJ010000103.1:0-9407 GCA_027451385.1 Spirochaetales bacterium
GTGGCACATAATGGCAATATCTCGAATATCGACGAGATCAAAAGCCGTTTAACGGCCGAAGGGGCCATCTTCCAAAGCACAAGTGACACCGAAGTCCTGCTCCACCTTTTGTCGCACTCTCGCCAGGCAGATTTTTATGAAGCCCTCATTGAAACCCTTCAAAAGCTCGAAGGGGCCTTTTCCATGGTCTTTTTGCATGGTGAAGATTTAATTGCCGTTCGTGACCCCAAAGGCTTTCGACCTTTGTATCTGGGACAAAAAGAGGGCCTGACCGTTTTTGTATCCGAAACCTGTGCCCTCGACTTGCTGGGCATGGATAATATCCGCGAAGTCGCCCCGGGCGAAATGGTCATTGTCAATGATCAAGGGGTCACTTCACGGAGGTTTAGTCCCGCCAGTACTGGTGCCAGCTGTATTTTTGAGTTTATCTACTTTGCCCGTCCCGATTCCGAGATTTTTGGCCGCTCGGTCTACCAAATGCGTCAAAAGATCGGACAGCGTTTGGCTTCTTTGGACCCAGTTCAGGCCGATGTCGTCATTCCTGTCCCAGATTCCGGTAATGCCGCAGCCCTAGGGTACGCTCGAGCCAAAGGCATCCCTTTTGAAATGGGACTGACCCGCAATCACTTTGCCGGCCGGTCGTTTACCCTACCGTCGCAAGCCGCTCGGGATTTTGCTGTCCGTATGAAGCTCAACCCCGTCAATTTTTTGGTTGAAGGAAAGTCGGTGGTGTTAGTAGACGACAGCTTGGTTCGCGGTACCACCAGCAAGCGCATCGTAAAACTCGTCCGTGAGGCTGGGGCCCGCGAAGTTCACCTTCGTCTGTCGGCACCCGAAATCAAGTACCCTTGCTTTTATGGTATTGATATTCCGACGCGGGAAGAACTCATCTCGAACAGACTGAACCCAGAACAGCTGGCCCGGGAACTCGGGGCTGACTCAGTGCTGTTTTTACCCTTGGAAGAACTGAAACAGTGCGCCGAACCTGGAAGTCAAAACTATTGTTACGCCTGCTTTTCGGGGAATTATCCCGAACGGCTTACCGAAGCTTGCCGCCGTCAAACCGAGTTGAAGCTCACGGGGAACTTCCCCAGCACCCCAAAACCATGATACTTTGCCCCCCTGAGGACCACGATGGAGAATAAAAAAACCTACGCCCAGTCAGGCGTCGACATTGAAAAGGGCGATAAGTTCGCCGAGTTTATTGCCCGCTTTCCTTCCAAAGCTGTTTCGAAGGGACTGGGTGGCTTTGCCGGTGGAGTGGAGCTCGATTGGGCCCGCTTCAAACGACCTTTGTTGCTATCGTGCACCGACGGGGTGGGAACAAAATTGCTGGTTGCTCAAAAACTCGGTGTCTTTGATACCGTTGGGATTGACCTCGTGGCGATGAACGTGAACGATTTGGCCGTATGCGGGTGTTTCCCGGAGGTCTTTTTAGACTATATCGCCATTGGAAAAATTGACGAAGGAAAACTTCAGTCCTTGATTAAAGGCATCATCAACGGCTGTGAACAAGCTGAATGCGTCCTAGCGGGCGGAGAAACCGCCGAAATGCCCGACCTTTACCACGGTGATGATTTTGACCTTGCCGGCTTTTGCGTGGGACTCGTCGAAAAAGATGAAGTTCTGCCCCGTCCCGACCGCATGGCGGCGGGCGACGTGGTTTTTGGCGTCGCCTCCAGTGGCGTCCATTCCAACGGCTATTCTCTGGCCCGAAAGTGCCTGCCCGAAACCGATACTGAAGCCTGGAAGCTTTTACTCACACCGACCCGAATCTACGTCAAAACGATGAAAGCTCTGATTCAGCTTCCTGGGTTACAAGGGGCCGCCCACATTACCGGCGGGGGCTTGTACGGCAACATTGAGCGGGTTTTGCCCGCTCACCTCCAGCTCAGGTTAGATTGGAACTGGAACGTTCCGGAAATCTTTGACCGCATCCAAAAAGGCGGCAACGTGGACCGTGACGAAATGATTCGTGTCTTCAACATGGGGGTGGGGTTGGCCCTTGTGGTCAGTTCGGCCTCTGCTGAGGCTTTCGAAGCCGAAGCCAAAAAAGCTGGTGTGGACGTCTTCCGCATGGGCGCCCTAGAAGCCGGTTCGGTCCGACGAGGCTAAAACTTGGGTCGTTATGCCGTCTTAGCCTCCGGGAGTGGAAGCAATTTCGAAGCCCTGGTCCAAGGCACACCAGACCACGAGTGTGCTCTGCTCGCCGGGGACCGCGAAGGGGCGTTTTGTTTTGAACGAGCTCGTCGTCTGGGCGTTCCTTCTGTTCTCGTACCGTACCGCAAAGGCCTCGATGGAAAACTTGATCGCCTTTCAGCCGAAAAAGATCTGACTCGCCACCTTGTAGAGCACCACGTCGACCTCGTGGTTTTGGCTGGGTTTATGCGGCTCTTGACCCCGTGGTTTGTCCGTCAATGGAAAGGTCGCCTGATCAACATCCACCCAGCTTTATTGCCTCGGCATCCGGGAGCTCACGGTATCGATGACAGTTGGGCGTCGCAGGACCCCGAACTGGGGGTAACTGTCCACTGGGTAGATGAAGGAATGGACACCGGCGAGCTGATTGAACAATCCCGCTTTCTGCGAACCCCTGACCTTACCCGGGAACAAGCCGAAGAACACCTCCACCGTTTGGAACATGAACTCTACCCCCGGGTGGTCACCCGGCTTCTCAATACCCTCGTTACACAAGGAACCTAAGATGACCGTACTCGTGTTGGGCAATGGGGCCCGCGAACACGCCCTCCTTTGGAAACTCTCTCAAAGCCAGCGAGTCACCCAGCTTTTCGCGGCTCCTGGAAATGCCGGCACCGCCCCCCTCGCGACAAACTTTCCTGAAGTGGACATTCTCAACCCCAGTCAAGTCGTCCAAGCGGCTCGCGATTGCCAGGCCGACGTCGTTTTTGTGGGGAGTGAAGCCCCCCTGGAAGCCGGTATCGTCGACGCTCTGCGAACCGCCGGGATCCCCGCGATTGGCCCGGACCAACACCGTGCCCAGCTAGAAAGCTCTAAGGTGTTTTCCAAAGATTTTATGGTTCGCCATCATCTGCCCACCGCCCAAGCCCAAGAGTTCCGCACATCGAACGAGTTTACGACCTATGTTGAGCATCAATTTGCTCAAGCCGACCGCTTAGGTCAAAGCGACTTTAAACTCGTCATTAAAAAAAGCGGGCTGGCCCAAGGGAAAGGGGTTTTAGAGGCGTCACACCTCCAGGAGGCTCTCAACTTTGGCCAAGACATCCTCAAAACCGACGCCCTGTTAGTGGAAGACTTTCTCACCGGCTTTGAAATTTCCGTATTTGTTCTTTCAGATGGAAAAGATTGGGTGGTTCTGCCCCCTACCGCTGACTTTAAAAAAGCTGGTGAAGGCGACACGGGTCCCAACACAGGCGGGATGGGCGCGATTTGTCCCGTGCCCCTCGTCACCCCAGAGTTGTGGCAGAGGGTCCTGAGCGAGGTGGTCGAACCTACCATGACAGCCCTGAATCATGATAACTTGAACTATTGCGGGGTTCTGTTCATCGGCTTGATGATGACCGCCCAAGGTCCCAAAATCCTCGAGTTCAACACCCGATTCGGCGACCCCGAAACCCAAGCTCTTTTGCCTTTGATTGAGTCGGATTTTGGCGAGCTAGTCGAGGCCCTTGCCCAAGGCCGTTTATCCGAGCACCCCTGGAAGGTCTCGGACCAGAAGTCCTTAGGCATCGTGGTGGCCGCTCCTGGTTACCCAGCGGCCTACCCCAAAAATCTCCCCGTCACCCTAGCGGCGTCCTTGCCCCCAGCCACACAGGTGTTTCATGCCACCACAGCCCGAAAAGACGGCCAGTTGGTGACCCAAGGGGGACGTTGCTTTACGGCTGTCGCCACCGCTACAACCTGGCAGGAAGCGTATGAAAACGCCAGAAAAGCCGCCCAAAGCATACAGTTTTTGGGGGCTTGGTTCCGTACGGATATCGGGAAAAAGTTTTTTATTTGATTTTTAATGAAAAACCTCCTAGACTCAAATTTAGCTAAACCAAAAGCCTAGGATGTATCTTTATGGAAAGTTCGGCGCTCCAAATGCTCGGAGATTTGTCTTTTGGCCTGACAAGTTGGGAAGACGGCGATCTGATGGCATTGGCCAGCTTAGTTGATACGGCTCAAAAGTTAGCGGCAAAGGTGCCCCCTGACTTGAAGCCCTTGGCATTGACCCTTCATACCGCCCTTGAAGAGGCTTTAAAAGGAGCATCTCTGGATAAAGCCACCATGACGGCGGCTTTAGAACAACTGGAGCAGGCCCTTTACCCTTCTCAGGGTGTAGTCCCGACAAAAAAACAAAAGCCTTTCCCAGAAACTGCACGCCCCGAAGCCCCTCAACTTATCAATACCGAGGCCTTTCAAATTTTTCTTTCGGAAGCCCGCGAACGCCTCGAAGAAGCACAAGGGCAGGTCTTGGAACTAGAGGCTTCACCCGGTGAAAAAGCCCTGATCGACACCCTCTTTCGGACCTTCCATACTATCAAGGGGGAGTGCGGGTTTCTCAAAATCGCGTCCCTCGGCGAGTTAGCCCACAACATCGAGAACTTACTCGATCAACTCCGCTCCAGCTCCGCACCGGCCGATGAAACCATCATTGAGCTCCTTCTCCAAGGGGTGGATTATGCAAAATTGATCCTCAAGGGGCTAGTTCAAGGGGATGTCGCAATCTTCAACCAAGTGGATACTGGCGACTTCATTGAACGGCTTCATAACCGTATGACGACGAAAAAAGCCTCGTTAGGGGACGTTTTACAAGCCGAAGGCAAAATCAGCGAAACTGATGTTCTCAAAATTCTGCAAAAACAGAAAGAGTCCGCCTACACCAAGAAATTTGGCGAGATCGCCGAAGAAGAAAACCTCGTCACGCATGACGAGATCAATGAAGCGGTTCAAAAGCAAAAGAACCCCGCCGAGCAAGACTTTCGTCATGACCCCCTCATTAAAGTCCGAGCCTCGCAGGTGAACTACCTCGTGGACATGATCGGCGAACTGTTGATTATCGGCAATCAGCTCGATGAGACCGATAAAAATGTCGTTCAGTTAAAGAAAATCTCGCGGGGCATTCAAGCGGCGGCGATGCAACTCCGAACGGTTTCGGTCAAAAATCTGTTTATCAACATTAAACGCATTGCCCGCGACGCGGCCAAGAAACTCTCCAAAGAAGTCTCAGTAGAACTTCGCGGCGAAGACCTCGAAATTGACCGAAACCTCGTCGAGATTCTCGAAGAACCGCTCATGCATTTGGTACGCAACAGCATCGGTCACGGGATCGAAAATGCCGAAGACCGACTTGAGCGGGGAAAATCCCCTGAGGGCCGCCTAGTCATTCAAGCCCAGCGGCTTGGCAACAACATCATCATCTCGGTTCGAGACGACGGCAACGGCTTGGACGAAGAGAAAATTCTCGCTAAAGCCGTAGAACGAGGCCTGATGACTCCAGAACGGCGGGCCTTATCGACCCGCAACGATCTTCTGAACCTCATTTTTTTACCGGGTTTTTCCACTGCCGAAGCCGTCGATGCCATTTCAGGTCGCGGTGTGGGCATGGACATTGTCAAAAGCACCGTCACCGCCGCCCGGGGTCGCGTGGAAACACGGTCCGAAAAGGGCCGCTACACAGAGTTTTCCCTCATATTCCCCTTAAGTTTGGCCATTATCGACGGGATGATCGTCAAAACCTCGGGGACGCATTTTATCTTACCCGTATCAGAAATTGTCGAAACCCTCAAAATTGAAACCGACCGGCTTAAATCGGTAGAAGGGAGAGTCCAGGTGCTGAACCTTCGCTCTGAGGTCATCCCCGTCATCGATACCGGACTCTACTTTTTCGGGGAAGCGGAAAAAGGCTCCCGTTTTGCCGTGATCATTGAACTGGATGACCACAAGTACGCCCTCATGGTCGACGACGTGGTTGCCAAAAAAGAAGTCGTCATCAAGTCTCTGGGAAAAATGTTTAAAAACCTACCCGCCGTTTCGTCCGCCGCAGTCCTACCAGGGGGACAGGTGGGTTTTGTCGTTAACATTGAAGAACTGGTCCGTAGCCAGGGGGAAGCATGAAACGTAATCGAATACAAACCTTAATCAACATTTTTGCCGTCTTGTTGGCCTTAACTTTAATCTTTTTTGGACTAAGAGGCCTTGCTCATCAGGATGTGTTAGAAGTTGCCACCGGCGTTTTTGGTGTAGCTATTCTCGTTGTCTTTTTGATCTTGCGCCAGCTATGGGCCCACGAATCTGACAAAAGCTACAAAGAATCTTTGCAAGAAGTCGTGGACCTGTTCTTAGAAACTGGTCGCTCGTTCGAAGATACCCTCAACAAAGCCGTCAATGCCGGACATTCTGCCGGCCCCATCCCCGAATTTGATTCCCGGAATCGCGACCCTCGGGTGTTTATTCGGCACTTTCAGCAATTAAAACTTCTTTTGGACACGATCTTTCAGAACATTGGTAGCGAAGATTGCCCAGGGGGCTCCATCTGCGTCAATGCCAGACACTTGCGCGAAATTCAAACGACTTATATCTCCACCCTGGCCAGTTTTCATTCCTTCGGGGATTGGATGGATGCCATGGTGGCCATGATCGTCGAAAACACTGAACGCTTGAATGGCCCTCTTTCTGAAGAGATCCTCGCGGTGAAAAAAAGTACTGCGGAATTTCTTGAGCAGTTGGATGCCTGGCAAAAGCGGGCCTCGGCCAAAAGCACCCAGGACTACGAAAATGTTTTGGCTCAGTTTGCCACGCACGCCAAAAAGGTCTCCGACTTGGGCGAGAAGATTCAGACTCAAAATCATGGCTTAAGAGCTAGCTTGGACGGCGTTACCGAAGAATTCCGGGGGATTAGCCTCAGCGTGGGCGAAATTCACGATATCTCAGAAAAAGTCCGGATGTTGTCGCTCAACGCAGCCATCGAAGCGGCCCGAGCTGGTTCTGCCGGGAGAGGCTTTAAGGTGATATCCGACGAAATTAAAAACCTTTCGCTTTCCGTTCAACGTCTTGTTAGGGAAATTACCGAGCAGATTAAAGGAGCCCAATCCTCTTTATCCGTAGTTGTGACTAGCTTTGGGGCACAAACCACCGAGATTTCGACTGACCTCGACGTCTTGAACCGAAACATGGGCAACTATGATGAACGACTCATGAATTATCAAAATGAGTTCTCGGCCATCGTCGAGCTCATTTCTCGAACCACTCGCGAAATCAACAGTCGAGTGGAAAGTCTGGCCCCTGTCTTTCAACTGCATGATATGACGCTCCAACAAATTCGGCATATCGCCGACGTCGAAAAGCAGATTGCCGACAATGCCCCGTCCGAGGTCCGCCAAGCCCCCGAGGCGAGTTTGCGCCAGGCTCGGCGTTTCTTACTTGAACAAGCTCAGAGGTCAGCCACCACAGACGATGAACACGCCGTTTTGAACCGTCTGGCTGAACAGTACGGCCTTGAACTGGAACAGGCCTCGGCCAATTCGACAAAAATCGAGCTCTTTTAGACTGAAATGTTTTAGGAGGATGTCTTGAAAAAGATTCTGATCTGTGACGATTCCACCTCGATCCGCAACATTTTGAAATCGGCCTTAATGGACGAGTTTAGCATTCTCGATGCGGAAAACGGCCAGACGGCTCTCGAGGCTGCAAAAAAATCCCCCGTAGATTTTTTCCTTTTGGATGTCAACATGCCGGTGATGGACGGCATCACCTTGGTCAAGGAACTGCGAAAGCTTCCCCAATACCAAAAGACCCCCATTGTGATGCTAACCAGCGAATCCCGCGACGACAAGCGCCAAGAAGGTAAGGCTGCCGGTGCCAATGGCTGGGTTGTCAAACCCTGCGAACCTGATGCCCTGTTGGGACTGATCAAGAAGATGACCTAAAGGAGGTTGTGATGGAGATCACCAAGCGCAAAGCGCTGACCGGTGCTCGGTACCTGAGTTTTGTCCTTGATCAAGAGGAGTATTGCATCGAAATCCTCAAGATCAAAGAAATCATGGCCATGGCCGCTGTGACACCGATTCCGCAGACACCAGACTTTTTAAGAGGTGTCTTGAATCTTCGGGGACAGATCATTCCCGTGATCGACCTGCGCCTGAAGTTTCACATGCCGGAGCTCGCGTACACGGACCGAACGATCATTGTGATCGTCGAGTTGGCCCTGGACGGCGAGAAAACCTTAATGGGTTTGGTGGTGGACAGTATCAAAGAAGTGGTCAATATCCCCGAAGACAAGGTCACCAAGATGCCGTATGTGAATTCGAAAGTCAAAAGCGAATTCATCGAGGGCATCGCCGAATCGGGCGATGGGATCAAGATCGTGCTGGATATCACCAAGGTATTGACCGAGGACGAATTTGTCCTCCTCAAAGACATCCCCAGCTCTCGTTAGAACTTATTCGTCTAGCTTCTAGGACGCAAGAATCAAGGAGAATGACTATGGCAATTAAATTACGTTCCAAACTACTAGCCGGCTTTATCGGTGTCGCCCTGATCGGTACCGCTATTGGTGCCGTCGGAATTTTTGGCATCACGACGGTGAACACCGCTGACACCAAACTCTATAAGATGATTACAGTCCCGATTAGCCAGTTGGTTGAGGTCACCAAAAACTTTGAGTTACTGCGTATCGCCAATATCAAATACGCAGAATCAGCAAACCTTACTGACGCGGCCCCCTACGAAACTCAAATCAATGCGGCAGAGGCCCAACTAAAAAACCTGACGGATGAGTTTCGCGCTACCCTACTAACAGAAAAAGGTCGTCAAATCGCCGCTTCTTTCGACACGGCCTTAGCCTCGTATGAAAGTGATATTACCCAAGTAATTACTAATATCAAAGCTGGTAAACACGATGCCGCCATTGCTATCGTGAACGGCTCAGCAGCCGTCACCGCCGGGAAGGCCGCCGAAGCCCTGGACGCCATAACCGCTGACAAAGTTATGCTGGCCAAAGAAACCTCGGAAGGAAATACCAGCTTAACGAATTCGATGGTAACCCTTATGATTGCCATCATTCTTTTGGGTTTCTTGGTTTCGATTGGTTTGGCCCTTTGGATTGGGGTATGGATGATTTCACGACCGCTATTGGCCATTTCAAAAACTTTGGGCGGTGGGGCCGGGCAGATCGGCGTCGCCAGCGAACAGCTATCCAGTTCTAGTCAAGAAATTGCCAACGGCGCCACCGAACAAGCCAGTTCCATCGAAGAAACGACCAGCTCTATGGAAGAGCTCTCGTCAATGGTCAAGCAAAACCTGGTCAATGCCAAAGAATCGAGCACGCTGGCAGATAAGTCTGCCCAATTGGGTCAGGACGGGGCGGGCCAAATGGGCAAAATGCTCGAAGCGATGAGCGAAATCAGCCGCTCCTCCAGTGAAGTGGGCAAGGTCATCAAAGTGAT
>DAIDJJ010000104.1:0-9379 GCA_027451385.1 Spirochaetales bacterium
CAAGCGGCCACGTTCTCACATGATATTTTAGGATTATTATCCGAGGGGCAAACTTGATCATGCATCAAAAGTTGCCGAAAGTGTCAGCATGAGGTTTCGAATCCGCTTTGCCCAGCAAGTTGTAGGCTTTTTCTTATTACTCGCGTTAACGCTCCTGGTTGGGGTGATCATTTTGATGGGTCTTAATCAAAGATGGTTTGACCGCGGGTACCATTTTTCTAGCCGTTTTGAAACTGCGGATGGCTTGACCCCCGGTATGCCCATTCATTTACGAGGTTTTGAAATTGGAAAAGTCAGCTCTGTTGACCTCAATAGCAACAACCGCGTCAATGTTCAAATCCAGATCTATTCAGACTACTATGACAAAATCAAACCCAACTCGGTTCTGGAATTGGATAAGGGAACCTTTGGTATTGGGGGAGGTTTAAACCTGCTCCCTGGCCGCAATTTATTACCGCCCATGGAAAACGGTTCATTTATTCCTTCTACCGATACCATCTTAGGTAAAAATCTTCTGGCTCAAGGACTTGTCGATCAACCCACCAGCAATGATCAGCTGGGAGCCATCATTACCCAAGTGCAAACAACTCTGGGGAGCATTAATCAACTTTTAGGAGACGTCAACGCAGCCATTGAAGGAACCTCCAATAACCAGTTGACCACGCTCTTAGATGGTGTGAACTTCACCGTGAAAGATCTCAATCGGCTTTTATCAGAAAGTTCTCAGGGCTTAGTCCCCAATTTGACCGCTATCACGGGGGATCTTGCCAAGTTATCGTCCCAGTTGAGGGACCCCCAAGGGCTCATCCCTAAGTTGCTCGACCCAAAAGGCAGTCTTGCGACCCTTCTCAACGACAATAACCAGCTTTATAATCAAGTGACGACCATTTTGTCACAAATTAGTCAAACCATGAGCCAAGTTCAGGGCGTGGCCAGTTATGTCAATCAAACGACACCTCAAATTACCGGGGTCTTAGAGGATACCAGAACCGCCTTGCATAATGCCGACAACGTGATGACGGGACTCGCCAACAACCCCCTTTTGAAGGGCGGTATACCGGAACAAAAGCCACAACATTTTCAAGTACCAGGGTTAAGGAATGAAAAGTTTTAATCCCATTGCGGGCATTTTCTTAGCCCTTGGAGTATTGTCCAGTTGTTCCTCGGCCCCCGCTGTTCCCGATCGGATCGAAGCCCAAAAGAATTCTGCGGCAGGTTACCTGACCTATGGTCAAAATGATTTTGACCAAGGTCTGTACGAGCAAGCCCTGAAGCTGTTTCAGTTGGCTCTCAGTGTGAATACTTCCGTAGACTACAGTAAGGGGATTGCCGTTTCGTACAATTCTGTAGGGAGTGCCTTGATGGCCCTAGGGAAGTATGAAGAAGCCCAACACGCCCTTCAAGCTGGAGAACAAGCCGCTCAAGATGCGGACAGCCCTGAGTTGGTCTCACAGAACCTTGTTTTACGGGTTCAATGGCATTTAGACCAAAAGCAAACTCAAGAAGCCCAACAATTATTACAAAAAGCTCAACCTTTTTCTTCAACTTCGGAAGGGGCTAGGTTGTGGCAGGCTTGGGGAATTGTGGAGCAAGCTCAAAACCATCCCGAAGCGGCACGCCTGGCAGTTCAAAAAGCCTTAACGCTCAACGAAGCTACGGGAGACAAAAAAGCGCAAGCCTCAAACTGGTTTATGCTAGGCTCCCTGGATTCACAAGCCGGACAAATTTCGTCGGCTTATCAAGATCTTCAAACGGCGCTCCGGCTGGATAAAGACGAAGAAAACAGTGTCGCCATTGGCCAAGACCTTCGAGTCTTGGGCATACTGGCAGAGAAATTGGGAAACTCAGAGTCCGCTTGGGATTTTCTGGTGAGATCAGAGCGGCTCTTTCAAGCTATCAATTTACCTGCCCAGCGCCTGAAAACACTTCAACTTCTTGCTCCTTTGGCAGAGAAGCTCAAAAAGCCTGAAGCCTCTGGGTACAAAACTTTGGTCACCACTTTAGAAAGCGGGGCTCAGTAACAACTTTGAAACGATTTCTCGTTGTTCTGGTCTCTTGGCTGGGCGTATTTGTCGCCTTTGCTCAAGGTGAAAAAGCCCCTTTCCTGGCTTGGCAAGGGATTCCTCGCATTCACCACCTTTCTGTGCTCCGGGACCCCCTTTTTCAACAACAGCAAGACCTCGTCGAAGACTATTACGAGGCCCTAGCCAGAGGGGACCCCCTCCCCGATTTAAGTCTCTTTCGCTATACCCTGAAACCCGAAGATAATGTTTTTTCTTTGGCCAGCAGTTTTAATTTGCCTTACGATACGCTTTCGACCCTCAACGGGTGGAGCAATCCCCACGCGGTGAAATCGGGTCAAACCATCCTCGTTCCCAGTCAACCTGGCTTATTTCTGAATAGTCAGCACCCAGGTGAAACCGAACGCTTGCTCAAAGCCTGGAAAATGTCCCAAAAACACGCCATAGCTCTGAGGCTACCCACGCAGAATGGGATCGTCCCTTTTACCTTTTTTCCTGGGGAAAGCTTTGGGCCGCAAGAGCGTTCTCAATTCTTAGGGACTTTATTTCGCTTCCCCCTCCTCCACGCCATCCTCACCTCCCCCTTCGGGATGAGGCCCAACCCCTTTAATGGGAAACCTGACTTTCATGAAGGAATCGACCTAGCCGCTCCCATTGGCACCGAGGTTTTTGCGGCTCAAGACGGGACGGTGGCTGACTTGGGGTATAATGCGGTCTTGGGGAACCATATCATTCTCAAACATGCGGGAGGCTGGGAAACTGTTTACGCCCATCTTTCTCGGATCCTTGTTTTCTTGAATGAAACGGTACGATCGGGTACAATCATTGGAAAAGTGGGAAGTACTGGCGAATCCACAGGGCCCCATCTCCATTTTGAAATTAAAAAAAATGGAAAGCCCGTAGATCCCCTTCCCCTTTTACCGGTAAAATTTTGATGAAGCTCCTTCTGGGACTCCTGCTTCTCATTTTTCTCACCCCGTTTCTGCCTGCGCAGACTAGCTTGAGGGAGAGAATTGCTGTGCTGGATGGGGCCCCTGTCAGCTTTAAACTCAATGACGTCGTAGAGCTCAAAGTTCCTAATCAAACTCGTTTTACCAAGGCTGTGGAAATAGAAATTCAAATTCCCCAAGAAATTTTTGAGCGTCATGCGAACTTGGCCGTTTCGCTCTTTCCTAAAACTGCAAAAGGTTCCCCCAACTCTGAAGAGCGGATCGCTTGGGAAGTCTTACCCATCGCGTCTCACTTTTATATCGATGTACCGTTGATTTCTAATGCCCACCTCTTAGCCTCTGTCGACACCGCAGTGGTCAAACGCGCCGCGTTCCCCCTATACTTGTCCATACAAGCTCTCGATAGCTCGGGAGAAACTCAAGATCCAGCCGTCTTCCATGTGAGTTGCCACTGGTTGAACACCAACCTGGGCGGCTTTATGTTGAACACCCCCAATCTCTCGCCGGAATTACGCCAACAGCTCAAAATCCTGATCAATGGACAACAAGAACCTTCGGACGGGGTCATTTATCTTGATCCGGGACTTTATACCGTCCATTTAGCCCTCCCCGGTTATAAGTCACAAAACTTGAATATGGCCGTGCGCCCCGCTAAAATCACCGAACTCACGGCACAAATGTCAGAAGACACCCCTTATGTGACCTTTGAAGCCCCGGCTGGCACCCAAATTCTTCTGGATGGAAAAGTAGTCCCTCCGTCGGCCTGGCAGTCCTTAGCCATTGCTAAAGGGATTCATACTGTCCAATTTACCATTGGAGGCTACCAGGTAGCGGACAATTTTGAAATTACACGCGGGGGATGGCATAAAGTTTCCTTGCAAATGCAAATCGCTTTTGAAGAAGAATAAGGGCGTCATGGGGTTTTGTCTCAGGGTTCAAAAAGACGAATTATGGTTTTCAGTTCAATTCACTAAGTCCAACCGAGAACACTCATGAGAGTAGCCTATTCACACTCATGAGAGTAGAGCCTCACGTGTCATGAGAGAAAAAGCGTTGGATGATATTCCTCAGATTCCCCCCATGACTCCCAACAAACTCACATATTTCTTGCACTATTGAGAATCAGAAACTAAAATAGTTTTATGACTGTCAATATTTTGGGCAATTCCTTTACAGGAACGTGGGAAGTGAGTTTTCCTTTTTCCCCTCCCTTAGTGCAGGCACTAAAACAAATACAAGGTCGTCGTTGGGACGCTTCACGAAAAATCTGGAACGTACAAAATTCGCAAGATTCGATGGACCAATTGTTACAGCGTCTTTACGAAACAGGCTTATTTACCTATCAAGAAGCACCTGTTCTTGAAAACCATGAAATGCTCTCCGTCTATCTTCAAAAATACCGAACGGCCCTCCTGGTTCGCCATTATAGCCCAAGAACTATTCACACTTATACGAACTGGTTAGAACGCTTTTTTGAAAAAGCTAAAACAAAAAACCCGCTAACCTTGCAGGAAAAAGATGTGAAACAGTTCCTGAGTTCACTTGCGGTTAACGATAGGGTAAGTTCGTCCACACAAAATCAAGCCTTAGCCGCTCTTTTATTTTTCTTTAAAAATGTCCTGGAAAGAGACTTAGAACCACTCACGGATATGGTAAGAGCCAAAAAACCCTTGAGGTTACCCGTTGTCTTATCAGTACTAGAAGTCAAGAAAATTTTTGATCAAATGGAGGGAGACAAAAAACTGATCGCCAAATTGCTATATGGAACAGGCATGCGACTTCAGGAATGTTTACAACTCCGAGTGCAAGACCTCGATTTTGATCAGAATCAAATTCTTATTCACAGCGGAAAAGGCGATAAAGATCGAAGAACGATGTTACCGGCAACCCTTCAAAGCGATTTAAAATTGCATTTAGCTTGGGTCAAAAGTATACATGAAAAAGACTTAGCTGAGGGCTTTGGAGAAGCACCTCTTCCTGATGCCCTTAAACTAAAATATCCGAACGCCTCTAAAGTTTGGGGCTGGCAATGGGTTTTTCCCCAAGAAAGGCGTTGGAGAAATCCTGTCACTGGTGAGCAAGGTCGATATTACATGGACCCATCGCTCATGCAAAGGGCCTTTCACCAAGCTTTACTCGATTCAGGAATACCCAAGAAAGCTAGCTGTCATACGTTGAGGCATTCTTTTGCCACCCATTTGATACAAAATGGCGCCGATATTCGTACCGTACAAGAGCTTTTAGGACATAGTGATGTTAAAACAACTCAAATCTATACCCATGTCCTGAATCGAGGACCTTTTGGACTTCATAGTCCGGCCGACCTGCTTTAAAGGAGTAAAGGTGAACAAGATAAAATCGGTATTTAAATACCTTGGTTTGAGTAAGTATTGGTTATTGGGAGACTTAAAACGAATAAACCTATTTTTACCGATGATAACTGGAACAAGATAAGTATAATTTTGACATATTATCAAGAACAGTCTAATTTATGTTGGATGGACGCCTTCGGCGCAAAAGAATATAATTACTATTTTCTAGGAGTAATTTGCGATGAAACAATTTTACTTACAGCTTGAGCAATGCCAAACGGAAGAAGAAGTAAAAAATCTTTTCTCAAAACAGTTTAAATATAAAATAAACACAAAGAACAAACGTGATCTTTATACAGAAGAGATACTGTTTGAATTTAAATACTCAAAAAATCTACTTGAAATTGAACAAAGATCAAAAGTAATTGCACAGTTAATATATTATGTTCGCAGAATAAAATATGGAAGTGAAGACATAAGAATACCGTTATATTTGTGTGGTTTTTCTAAGGGATGCGCTTTCTTTGTTGAAACAGTAAAATATTTAAAAATATACTCTTCAGAATTAAAAAAATATGATTGGGATCGTGCTCCTAGTATACCATGCCCAAACATCGTTGAAGCCGTTAGGGAACTGAAAGAAACTAGTGAAATACATGTTTACGATTTTAAAAATAGTGAAGAACAAGATATCTTTGAGAAAGAATTAGAAAAACGCAGGAATAGACAACTTTCCTTATTTTCTGACAGAAAAATTATTGATGAGGATAATTTCCTTACGATATATGAACACTGGAATAAACTTTTTGGTAAGTATGTTAAAAATGGGCACAAGGCTTCTGAATACTTTGTATCTGATATAGAGTATAATAAATCACAGCAAATAAGGGAAACAGAAGTTCTTTTTGATCTTGGAGATGGTGATGCAAAAATCAAAAACATCCCAATAAAAGACTATAAATATTTCTGGGAAATATATGATAAGGTAAATAATCCCAAAATTATCTATTCCATACGTCAGAAAATAGACCGAATTAGTGAAAATTATCAACGCCGTTTTTTTGGTGAATTTTATACTCCGGTGGAATTTGCACATAAAGCATTCTTCTATCTAGAGAAAAAACTGGGCAAAGAGTTTTGGAATGATGGTAATTATCGTATTTGGGACATGGCCGCAGGAACAGGCAATCTAGAATTTCCTATCCCACAATCAGCATTACGATATTGTTACATATCAACGCTATTGGCAGACGATGCAAAATATTGTAAAAGGATTTTCCCCCAAGCTACGGTATTTCAGTATGATTACCTGAACGATGATGTAAATATTCTTATATCACCTGATTTACTTAATAAGAGCGTTAAACCCAAAATGCCTGAAGCATTAATTAATGATCTGGGTAATGGAAATATAAAATGGATTATTTTTATGAATCCTCCTTTTGCAACAAGTAACGATGCGGGTTTGTCAAATGATACAAGAAAAACAAAGGATAATGTGTCAAGAACTTCTATTCAAAAAGAAATGGAAGATAATAATCTAGGTGAAACTAGTCGTGAACTTTACTCCCAGTTTTTATTTCGTATTTCAAAAGAATTTAAAGGGAAAAAAGCTTATCTTGGATTATTCTCGACATTAAAATACATTAACTCAAATAATGATCAGAAATTAAGGGATTCGTTTTTTTCATATAAATTCATTGGTGGTTTTTGTTTTTCTTCAGAAACCTTTTATGGAGCAAAAGGTAAATTTCCAATTGGTTTCATAATGTGGGATCTTTCAAAGAAAGAAAAGGTTGAGTTGCAAGATATTAATATTGACGTATTTAACAACAATGCTGAGAAGATAGGAATAAAAAGAATTAAATGTGATCATCGTGATTCTTTCTTAAGTAAATGGCCAACAAGACCTCCGTGTAAAGAAATAATGCCACCATTTAAGAGTGCCATTGTTTTAGGCGACAAAAACAAGGATCAAAGGCCTTGTGTAGCACAAGGTTTTCTTGCTTCTCTAATGTGTAATGGTAACGACTTCCAGCAAGTAAACAGAACATCATTATTCTCTGGCCCTACGGCAAATGCGGGTGGCTATTCAATTGTTTCAGGCAATTTTGAGCAATCAATGATTATGTATACAGTACGTAAATTACCAGAAGCATCATGGATTAATAATCGTGATCAATTTTATCAACCAAATCAAACTCTGCCTCAAGATTTTATCGTAGATTGCATTGTATGGGCTCTTTTTTCAGATGCAAATAATACCGTTTCTATGAAAGATGTAGTTTACAGAGGAGTAACATATACAATTAGTAATAATTTATTCCCTTTCCCTACTTCTTCTGTTAAAAAATGGAAATGTTCACTTTCAGACATCTCTTACCAAATACAATCATGTAATAGTGATCGTTTTGCTGCAAAGTATCTTTCAAATCAACCATTATCAATTGAAAGTAAAGCCTTGCTTGCTATAGCAGAAGAAGTTTATCGTGAATTTTATTCTAAAATGCATTTATGTAACTGGGTGGACTATAAAATTACTCTTTGGGATATTGGTTTTTGGCAAATTAAATCAGCAATAAAAGATATGAATGATGATTCTTTATCTCAAAAAATTAATGAATTAAAAAGTTCACATCATGTTCTTGGCAAAAAAATACTACCAAAATTATATGAATTTGGATTTATTGAATTTCCTTATAAACCACTTGAAGAATAGGAGAAGACATCCAACAACTGCTTCAACCTGACTCGGCGATGTCACGATTCTTGCTGTCGTCGCTGCGCTCCTCGGCAAGAATCGCGCCATTACGCCTCGCAGGTTAAGCAAATGTTAGGTGGACCCTTCGGGCAAAAATGGAAAATTTGACAAATCTGCTTGTGTGTATTACAATACACATCAGGAGACTCAAAATGAGAACAAATATTGTCCTGGATGATGACTTAGTAAACGAAGCATTTAAATATGCTAACAATATTCAAACAAAAAAGGATTTAATAAATATAGCCCTGCAGGAATTCATCCAGAATCATAAAATCAAAGATTTGCGCGACCTCAAGGGTAAAATCAAGTTTGATGAAAACTACGATTATAAAGCAATGAGAACGTCCGTATGATATTGGTTGACACTTCAGTTATAATTGATTTTTTAAACGGAAAGTCAAATGAAAAGGTTACGCTTTTTGATAAAATTTTGGACAACAAAATCCCATACGGAATCAACACCTTTATTTATCAAGAAGTCCTACAAGGCGCTCGAGACATAATGGAATATTCAAATTTAAAAGAATATTTGGAATCAATTCCATTCTACTATTTGAAAAACGGAAAGGATTCTTACGAACGCGCAGCATTCATAAACTTCACATGTCGCAGAAACGGTAAGACCATAAGAAGTAGCATCGATCTAATTATTGCTCAAACCGCAATAGAAAATGATTTGTGGCTTCTACATAAAGATGATGATTATGAACAGATGGCTGCCGTAATTAAAAACCTAAAAATATTTAACGGAAATTTCACCTAAATCGGGTAGGTAGGGGCTATTAACCCCCACCCCCCACACCACCCATCGTGCGGACCCGCGGCGGTTCATTCCATCGGAGCAAACAAATTAACTAACTGCTAAGTGTATCCTTGCGCTTTACACCAAAGAGATTTCACATTAGGAACGCCTTGTAAATCTAGCCACTTATTCGACATACCAAGATTGATGGCGTAAGTTTTACTTGACCGCCAATAGGACTTACTACTTGAACCTGCTGGCACAGCCAGATGCTTAGGCACTCCTAATTCCAAAAGCTTTTGTATTCGTGTCCTTACGTATCGCCATTGTTTCCAATAGCACATTCGAATACGACGGCGAATCCAGTTATCTATCCCCGGTATCGGAGAATAAAACTGGCTTATCCCGAAATAATTTACCCAGCCATTAACAAAGAGTTTTAGCTGAATGAGACGATGCTTCATGGATACTCCCCAAGACCTACCAGTCAATTTCTTGACCTTCGTCTGGAAGTCGAGAAAGGCTTGTCGGCTCCAACATATTTTCTTGTCTTTGAAGGTAAATCCGGCGGGAGGCTGCAGGCGAGGCGG
>DAIDJJ010000105.1:0-9361 GCA_027451385.1 Spirochaetales bacterium
GTGTGGTGGGCATTTTTGGTATTTTTTCCTTATTAGGATGGCGGGCTTGGACACTTGCTTGGCGACAAGAGGATCCCTTTGTCCGCATGGCTGGCACGGGAATTACGACCTTTCTCGTATACCAAATGCTCATCAATGCCGCTGTTGTCGTAGGGGCTGTGCCAGCAACTGGGGTAACCTTCCCCTTTTTCTCTTATGGGGGCTCTTCCATTGTGGTGAGCATGGCAATGGCTGGACTTTTGCTCAACCTTTCTCGGCAAACGAGGGAGGCGCGATGAAACTACTTCAGGTTACTGAAGGGGAACTGTTTCTCCGAAAACTTTTAAAAATCCTTTTACTCGTGGGCGGAATCGCGGTTCTTCTTGAAGCGAGTTTTCATGTAATCGTAGCGCCGCAATTGCGACTGCAAAAGATCTACGTTACGGGGGATGATCGCGGTCTGTCCACGCCGCAGTTATTAGCGCTGCTGGGAATACCGGCTAGGTCCTATTACTTTTCTCTATCAGACAAGGCTCTTGAAGCCCGTCTCGAAACCGTACCTTGGATCTTAAAAGCAACCGTTGCCAAAGAGTTTCCGGATGCTCTGAAGATAAATATTACGGCCCGAGATCCTTTAGCATTGGCCTTGGATGATAGTTCTGGTCGAACGGTGATTCTCTCGGTAGACGCTCAGGGTGTCATCTTTGATGTCAGTTCACAGGATCAACGAAGAAATCTTCCCATAATTTCTGGTGTGCGTTTTCAAACTCTTCAGCCCGGAGCCGTGTTTCCTCCGGCTCTCCATTCCTTGTTTTCGAGTTTAGCAGAGCTTCGGAAAGATTCACCAGGTTTATATAGTCAAATCAGTGAAATTCGCGTTCGGAAAACCGAGGGCGGTTCGTTTGAAACTCTGATCTACCCCGTGGAAGGTGATGTCCGGATGATTTTGCCAGAGCGATGGACACAAGCTTTGTTAAAGCAAGCCTTTGTTCTTTTGGATGTTATCCAAAAGCAAGGTTGGACAGCAAAGACAAAAGAAATTGATTTGAGAACATCGCCGGTGGTGGTCCGGCCCAGGGAGAGTTGACGGATGGACGAAGTTGTCGTCGGAATAGATTTAGGCACCTCGAAAGTAAGCTGCGTCATGGCCACCCGCGGTGAAGACGGACGGATGGTTGTGGTCGGCTTAGGGAAGGCGAAAAGTGATGGCGTGCGGGGCGGAGTGATCGTCAATATTCGAGCGGCTGTAAAGGCTGTGCAAGAAGCCATCGAAGCAGCTGAAAAGTCTGGATACGAAGTCAAAGACGTGATTGTCGGCTTGGCAGGGGGGAGTGTAGAGGGCTTGAACTCCCGCGGGGTGGTTGCCGTATCCGGACAAAAAGAAATTCGAAGTGAAGATGTCGATCGGGTTTTAGAGGCAGCAAAAGCTGTTTTAATCCCCTTGGATCGAGAAATTTTGCACGTTTTGCCACAAGAATATATTGTCGACGATGCTCGAAAAATTAAGAATCCTGTTGAAATGATGGGGATACGACTAGAAGCAGAAGTCCATGTCGTCACGGCGACTATCGCGGTGAGTCGAAATTTACTTCAAGCCGTTCATGGAGCTGGCTTAGAAGTGCAAGAAATCGTTCTAAATTCCTTGGCCGCTTCTCAAGCTGTTCTGTCTAAAGAAGAGAAAGAAGTTGGTGTCCTTTTAGTCGATATAGGTGCTGGAACCACCAGTGCAGTTTTGTTTTTTGAAGGAGCACCTCATTTTTCTAAGGTCTACTCCTTTGGAAGTGAACGCGTTACCAAAGATATTGCTCAAGTTTTACAATTGCCGGATGAAGAGGCGGAGCGTATTAAAGTCAAGTTTGGTTGTACTTGGGGCGAAGGGCTGGTTGATGATAGTGAAGTGATTATCCGTGGTGTTGGTTCCCGTCCTCCCTATACCTTAAGACGCAGCCAAATTACTCGGATTATCCAAGCTAGGATGGAAGAAATTCTCGCGATGGTAGCCAAAGATGCCGCGAAAACCGGGCTGTTGCCGCAGTTGGGGGCTGGTATCGTCTTTACAGGGGGGGGGTCTCACCTTGAGGGATTACCAGAATTAGCCAGGTCAGTATTTGGTAAGCCTGGTCGGATGGGGGTCCCCATGGGACTTTCTGGTCTCGAGGAAAGTTGGCAGAGGCCGGAATTCAGTGCCGCAGTGGGATTAGCTTTATGGGGAGAACACCGTTTACCGTATCCAGAAACCGAAGAGTTTGAGCAGGCAATTCCGAGAAAAACGGTAAGTCGGAGTTCTTCGCGGCGTCTCAAAAATCAAACCTTGGCAAAGTTTTGGGATTTTTTTAAGAAGAATTTTATATAAGAGTTGAAGAAAAAAGGGAGGGGGAGATGAGCGAAATTACTATGGTCGACGATGTTGAGCATCGTCGAACCGTGATCAAAGTTGTCGGCGTGGGGGGCGGCGGCAGCAATGCGGTGAACCGTATGATCGAAGCGGGGTTGAAAGACGTCGACTTTGTCGCCGCAAACACAGATAATCAGGCTCTGTCGAAATGCAAAGCTTCGGTTAAAGTGACCTTGGGCAAAAGTGTCACCAAAGGTCTTGGTGCGGGAGGAAAGCCTGATGTGGGAGCCGCCGCCGCCGAAGAAGATAAAGAGTCTCTGAAAGCAGCCCTTTCTGGCTCAGACATGGTCTTTGTAACGGCCGGGATGGGGGGAGGCACAGGAACAGGGGCCGCACCCGTGGTTGCACGGATCGCCAAAGAGCAGGGGGCTCTTACGGTGGCCGTGGTGACCAAACCCTTTGGCTTCGAAGGGGGAAAAAAGCAAAAGTTGGCTCAGGACGGCATTGAAAAACTTTTGAAGTCAGTGGATGCGATTATCACGATTCCCAACGATAAACTTTTGAACATTGCCGGGGCGCATGCTCCCATTTCTGAAGCCTTTTTACGTGCTGACGATATCCTGCGTATGGGGGTTCAGGGAATTTCAGAAATTATCACTGTCGAAGGTCAGCTGAATGTCGATTTTGCGGATGTCAAAACCGTGATGGAAGGCCGAGGTGCCGTTTTGATGGGGATTGGTCGCGGTACTGGCGAAAATCGTGCCGTGGATGCGGCAACCCAGTCTATTCAAAACCCCCTGCTAGAAGAAGTGCAGATCGATGGCGCCAAAGGAATCCTCGTGGCGGTTACCGCTAGTCCAGATTTCTCACTAGCAGAATTCCATGAAATTATGAGCATCATCACACAGAATAGCCATGAAGATGCCCTGATCAAACCTGGCTTAGCCATCAATGAAAGCCTTCGTGATGAGGTGGTGGTAACCGTAATTGCCGCTGGCTTTGGACCACGAGAAGACGAGGCACGACCAGTGGAGCGCTCCGCAGAACTTCCCTTAGGTCTCCCCAAAAGCAACAAAGCTGTCGAGGGTCTACGCCCAAGGGGAATGGAAAACTTAGGGGAATTATTTCCCAACTCGACTTCGGTTACTCCGGCAAAGCCACAGCCTCGAGCTGGTCTTCAACCAAGAAATGAAGAGGATAACCTGGATATTCCCACGATTCTTCGGCAGGGTGTCCGTCTTTAAGTGACGGTAAGGATAGCTAAGATGGCAGACCCTGTTCTTCAAGCTTTTGAAGCCTATCTCAGGTTCCGACTCGGGCTTGCCGACAGAACGGTTGAAGAATATAGCCGAGAAATGCGGTTTTTTGACGTATGGCGGGCTGAAAGAACGTGGGAAACTTTAACAGCAGAAGAACTTACCGATTATTTGGGTACAAGACGTCAAGGTGGCTTGGGTGTGCGTTCAGGGGCTCGCGCCCTCAGCATATTGAGGCAGTTTTTTGATTATCTGGTGGAATCTGGACGCCGAGGGGACAATCCCCTCGAAAAAGTTGAATCGCCCAAAGTGCCCCTGCAAACCCCTGAAGTCTTTACTTTAGCCGAGGTCGAACGTTTTCTTGCTGTGATCCCTCAAGATTCTCCCGAAGGTTTACGAGATCGAGCCTTGTTTGAGTTAATTTATTCGGCAGGTTTGCGTGTTAGTGAGGCGGTGGGGTTAGGCCTAGGAAAGCTATTCGTTTCAGAAGGGTTGATTTGTGTGTTGGGTAAAGGAGACAAAGAAAGGATGGTTCCTTTAGGACGCCAAGCCTTACAGTGGTTAACTCGATGGCTGAGAGAAGGACGCCCTCTTTTGCAGAAGGCCAATTCACCTGACGCTGTCTTTTTAAATTTTCGAGGCGGAGAGTTGTCCAGAAAAGGAATTTGGAAGAACTTTAAAGCTTATGCCATTGCGGCGGGACTAGAGGGCAAAGTGCATACGTTACGACACTCGTTTGCCACGCACTTGCTGGCTGGCGGTGCCGACTTGCGCTCGGTTCAAGAATTGTTGGGACATGCCAGTATTGGGACCACGCAAATTTACACCCATGTCGACCAAGAATCTTTAGCTCTTTTACATAAGAAATATCATCCCCGAGAGCGTTTAGCGGGACATGGAGGTCGAAGCCATTAGGATCCTTTCACGGTATTCCTTGTTTAAGGGGAGATCGTGATGTTCACTGAAAAAGATGTTCTTAGGGCCGCTTTAGCTCGATTGACTGGTTTAAAGTGTCGAGAACGACGGCTATTGACGATAAAAGTGGAGAATGTTGATCGTTTGCGGCATTCTCACGCCTCAGAGGTGGAAGTTTGGTTGGGGCGACCGTTAGCGGGGAAATGGCTCCCTGAAGAAGCTTTGAAAAAGGCTGAACAGGACCTCAGAAATGCAGAACGGGTCCAAGCTTGGTTATGGCATGAAAATGCTTCGGATTTTCCAGCGGCACTCAATGCGATTTGTGATCCGCCTTTTTTACTGTGGGGTCGAGGGAATAAACCGCCTCTCGATCGGAGTTGGGCTGCCGTGGTAGGCACGAGAACGCCGAGTGAACAAGGGAAACGAGCGTCCTTTCACTTGGGAAGGGATTTCGCTTTGATGGGCGTGGTCGTCGTCAGCGGGTTAGCCCGAGGTATCGACGCTCAAGCCCATAGGGGGGTGCTTGAAGCCCGAGGTCGGACGGTAGCTGTTCTTGGTCAAGGAATTGATTGGGTTTTTCCTGCTTCGAACAATTCCTTGGCTAGACGCTTACTTGAAAATGACGGGACTCTACTGTCTGAGTACCCGCCAGGTACACCGGCTCGAGCTTATCACTTTCCGGCACGGAACCGATTGGTCAGCGGTTTGTGCCGTTCGTTGATTGTGGTCGAAGCTCCGGCTCGCTCCGGTGCTTTGATTACGGTGGATTTTGGACTTGACCAAGGCAGGGATGTGCTGGTCCACAGAGTCGGACTGACAAGTCCTTGTGGAGAGGGTGTGAGAAAGTTGGCGGAAGAAGGAGCCCCTGTGATCGAAAGTGGTCATGATGTCGTGCGCTTGTGGGCGGCTGGGGGTGTTGGTTTAGAAGACAGCCAACTGAGATTTTTGTAAGGAAAAGGAAGAAGGAGAAAATATTGAGCGCGGATTCCACTCAGGTGATCCAGAACTATCTCTCGTATATCGATGGTGTAAAAGCGGTAGCCCCACTGACGAAAGAAGCCTATGCCCGAGACCTTCGACTTTGGTCAGAGTTTTTGTCTTTGCAAGGACGGGATGTCCTCTCCGCTGGACGTGCTGAGGCAACCGCTTTTTTAACCTCATTAGGGAAACGTGGTTTGTCTTCTGCTTCTGTCAATCGGATGCTTTCTTGCTTGCGTGGTTTTTACCGTTACTGTCTCCGCTTAGGCTTAAAGCCTGAACAGCCGCTCTCGGGGGTTCGTGGCTTAAAACGTTCGCGTCATCTCCCGACGTTTTTATTTGAAAATGAAATTAGCCTACTTTTAAAGCAAGTTACGGGACAAAGCTTTCAGGCTTTTCGGGATCGTGCGTTACTTGAAGTCATGTATGCTACGGGCTGTCGAGTATCTGAGATTTGTAGTCTGACCCTTCAGGCTCTTGAGAATCTTAAGGGAGAAGCACGATCTTCAGTGAAAGTCTTGGGAAAAGGACGTAAGGTCCGAACTGTTTTTTTGACACCTTCGGCCATGGACGCGTTGAAGGGGTATTTAGCGGTGAGGCCTTCCCGACTCCCAGCGGGGAAAGATGCGGAAGCCCATTTGTTTTTAAATTTTCAAGGAGGTCCATTAGGACCTCGGGGAGTTGCCAAGATTCTTGATCGCTTAGCCCTCAAGGCAGGGATCTCGAAACACATTTCCCCCCACACAGTTCGGCATACTTTTGCCACACATTTGTTAGAGGAAGGCTTAGATGTCCGCGTTGTTCAAGAACTTCTAGGACATAGTCGGTTAGAAACGACGCAAATATACACCCATTTAGGTTTAGATCGACTTCGGGATGTGGTGAGGCAGTCTCACCCCCATGGTTAAGAGTAAGGAGAATAAGGGAATGAGTGAGGCAACAATGCACGGCACTACGATCGTCGCAGTTCGACGAGGCGGTAAAACAGCCATGGCAGGTGACGGTCAAGTTACCCTTGGAAATACGGTGATTAAAGGCGATGCGCGAAAGGTTCGTCGCATCGCAGGTGGAAAAGTTTTAGCCGGCTTTGCTGGGTCTACAGCCGACGCCTTTACACTCCTGGAAAAGTTTGAAGGCAAATTGGCTCAATTCCCAGGTGATCTGAAGCGAGCCTCCGTCGAGCTTGCCAAAGACTGGCGAACGGATAAAGTGCTCCGCCGCCTTGAAGCCATGATGTTGGTAGCGGACCAAGAACAATTGTTTCTTTTATCCGGGACTGGGGACGTGATTGAGCCGAATGAAGACTCTATTGCAATTGGGTCGGGCGGACCCTATGCGTATGCCGCCTCAAGAGCCTTCTTGGAGGCTTCAGACCTCAGCGCCCCCGAAATTGCTCGGCGAGCTATAGAAATTGCCGGCGATATTTGTATTTACACAAACCGTAATATTACCCTGGAGGCGATCGAGTGAAGCTGAAATTAGATCAGATGACTCCCCGTCAAATTGTTCAAGAGCTTGATAAATACATCATTGGACAGGATAAAGCCAAAAAAGCTGTCGCCATTGCCTTGAGGAATCGGACGAGACGTCAAAAACTTGCCGAAGAACTCCGAGAAGAAATTTACCCGAAAAATATCATTATGATGGGGTCAACTGGGGTTGGGAAAACTGAAATCGCCCGTCGTTTGTCCAAACTAGCTGGAGCCCCCTTTCTTAAGGTTGAAGCGACGAAATATACCGAAGTGGGCTATGTCGGCCGGGATGTCGAGTCTATGGTGCGAGATTTGATGGCAGCTGGGGTTTCGATGGTAAAAGCCGAACTTCAGGAAAACCTATCTGAAGAAGCCCGTCTTCATACGGAAGAAATTCTCTTAGACCTTCTGTTACCAGGGAATCCTTCAACAGAAACTCGTGAAAAGTTTCGCGAAAAGTTACGTGCCGGGGAATTTGATGAAAAAAAAGTTGAGATTCAAGTTTCGGGAAAAAGTGGTGGACCTGCTATTGAGGTTTTATCGGGGAGCAATTTAGAAGAACTGGATATGAATCTATCTGGTGCTTTAGGCAATATTTTTGGTCAAAAGAAAAAGAAACGGACGCTTTCTATTAAACAAGCCCGTGAGGTTTTGTTTGCTGAAGAACTGGATAAACTTGTCGACATGGAACAAGTTGTGGATTTGGCGCGAGACCGTGTTCAAAACATGGGCATCATTTTTATTGATGAAATTGATAAAATTGCCAGTCGTTCCACTGAAGGACGTGGTGGAGCCGATGTATCGCGTGAAGGAGTTCAACGAGACATCCTCCCGATCGTGGAAGGAAGTAAGGTCACCACCAAATGGGGACCCGTTGACACCTCTCATGTTCTATTTATTGCCGCAGGGGCTTTCCACATGTCCAAACCTTCCGATTTAATTCCGGAACTGCAAGGCCGGTTTCCGATTCGGGTCGAGTTAGAGGACTTAACACGAGAGGATTTTCAACGTATTTTGACACAGCCCAAAAATTCCCTCTTGCTACAATACAAAGAACTGCTCAACACCGAGGGCGTCGACGTTCAGTTTACGGATGAAGGTGTGGCTCGTCTGGCTGAAATCGCCTTTGAAGTCAACAACCGGACAGAGAATATCGGAGCCCGTCGTTTGCACACCGTTTTGGAACTGCTTTTGGAAGAATTGTCTTTTACGGCCCCTGAAATTCCGGGACAAACTGTGGTAATCACTGCCCCCTATGTCCAAGAACGGTTAGGGGCCATTGTCAAAGATGAGGATTTGGCGAGGTTTATTCTATGAAATTCCGAGCTTTTCCTTTAATACCAGAAAAAATCCGTCGAAAATGGTATTTGAGGAGCAAGGTATGTTTCTAGGTTCTGATTTTGGAAAGTCCGTCGCCCTCTTACAAAGAGCCATGGATGTCTCGGTGTTGCGTCGGCAGGTGATTTCCAATAACATCGCCAACGCAGATACCCCCAATTTTAAACGGAGTACTGTGAACTTTGAGTCTGAACTCAAACGAGCGTTAGACGCGGAGAAAGAGAAGCCACCTCTGGAAGCTTTTACGAACGACCCCCGAGACTTAAGTTTTTTTAATCCGCCCAAATGGCAGGATGTTGCCCCGAGACGTGTGTTGGATTACCTGTCTCAAACGAATAATAACGGCAATAACGTAGATTTAGAGCAAGAAATGATGGATGCCCAGCAAAATCAGATGCAGTACACCATTATGGCGCAAGCGGTTTCGGATGAATTTAACCGCATTAATATTGTTTTACGGAGGTAGGTAAATGAGTCTCTATGGAACAATTGATACTGCTGCCAGCGGTTTAACCGCCCAGCGCCTTCGGTTGGATGTCATATCGAATAACCTCGCCAACGCGACCACCACGAGGACCGCTGAGGGGGGACCTTTTCAGCGAAGTCGGGTAATTTTTCGCCCTCGTGTTGAAGAACCCTATTGGCGCAGTCCGTTCTTACCAGCTTCGTTAGATAATGGGGTAGGGCAAGGGGTTCGTGTTGTCCGGATTGAAAAAGATACCAGTCCACCGAGGTTGGTGTATGATCCGACTCACCCGGATGCCATCAAAACAGGAAAGCTTAAAGGCTATGTCGAGATGCCCAACGTCAACGTCGTCAAAGAAATGGTTGATATGATTGATGCCTCTCGGGCTTATGAAGCGAATGTGACGATGATTAACGGTGCGAAAGCTATGTTTTCCAAAGCCTTGGAAATAGGGAGGTAATGCATGACACTGCTAAATCCAGCGCAAACCCATGGCTGGGACATCACTTTGCTGAGAAATAATCCTCGGCAATTAGATATTCATGGTCAAGAAGGCCCTTTAGGAAGCTCTGAAAAACCCGCCAGTTTTCAGTCGATGCTGGCTAAAGCGGTGGAGGGGGTG
>DAIDJJ010000106.1:0-9085 GCA_027451385.1 Spirochaetales bacterium
TCGTCGTGAAATCGTCGATTTGACGACAAATTATCGCGATAATTCGGATTATTTTCGACGATAAAATTCCTGAAACAGGATAATTCCGGTTAAATCTGCCATCGAATACCTACAAAGGGTGTTTTTCCATGGATAGGTTTTGACAAGCTGGGCCTCCCCGAAGGGAGGCCCCCGCTTAGCTTTTACTTCGCGGCGTCAGTAAAGCTGGCCATCCGTTTGTAGGTAGCCAAGCGCCATTTGGCGTTCTTTTCAGCTGCCTCAAACAGAGCCGAAGCCGCTTCGGGGTTCTCTTTGGTCAGAGAATTGTAGCGCACTTCACCTTGCAGGAAGTCTTGGAACTTGGTCCAGTCGGGTTCCTTGGAATCCAGCTGGAAGGGATTCTTGCCCTCAGCTTCCAGTCGTGGGTCGTAGCGCCACAGGTGCCAGTAACCACACTCGACGGCTTTCTTACCTTCTTGCTGGGTCTTGCCCATACCGGCTTTTAACCCGTGATTAATACAAGGAGCATACGCGATGATCAGGGACGGGCCAGGGAATGACTCGGCCTCGCGCAGAGCTTTGAGGTACTGAGCTTGGTTGGCTCCCATCGAAACTTGAGCGACGTACACATACCCGTAACTGGCAGCCATCAGACCAAGGTCTTTCTTACGAATGGTCTTACCAGCGGCGGCAAACTTGGCAATCGCCCCCACGGGGGTGGATTTCGAGGCTTGTCCACCAGTATTGGAGTAGACTTCCGTATCCATGACGAGAACATTCACATCTTCGCCAGAAGCTAAGACATGATCCAAACCGCCGTAACCAATGTCATAGGCCCAACCGTCACCGCCGAAGATCCATTGGCTGGTTTTTGGCAAGTATTGCTTCAACTCGAGGATTGTCTTGGCCCAAGGTTCACTTCGACCTTGAAGAACTTCGATCACCTTATCCGACACCGCCCGAGTTTTCTCGCCGTCATTTTTGGCGGCAAGCCAGGCGTTGAACGCGTCGGCCACAGCACCAGAGGCACCTGCGGCTAGCGCTTCTTTCATAGTTTTTTCTAGGCGGTCGCGAAGTTGGCTGACACCCAGAATCATTCCCATGCCATATTCCGCGTTGTCTTCGAAAAGGCTGTTGGCCCAAGCTGGTCCCTGACCCTTCGTGTTGGTCGTGTAGGGAGTGGAAGGACAACTTCCGCCGTAGATCGAAGAACAACCGGTGGCGTTCGCAATCATCATACGGTCGCCGTACAGCTGGGTAATCAGTTTGATGTAAGGTGTTTCGCCACAGCCAGCACAAGCTCCCGAGAACTCAAACAGAGGTTTGGCAAACTGGCTGTTCTTGACGTTGCCGACACCCGTTAAATCGCTTTTGTAGGTAACGCTGTTCAGGGCATAATTCCAGTTTTCCATTTGAGGCATCTGGCTTTGAAGCGGTTTCATCAACAGGGCTTTTGCGTCTTTCTTACCGGGACATACGTCCGCACAGTTTCCACAGCCTGTACAGTCGTAAGGGCTGATTTGGATACGGAACCCATAATCTTCCAGACCCTTTCCGATGGCCTTGAGCGTGCCGAAATTGGCCGGAGCTTTGGCGGCTTCTTCCTTCGAGACGAGGAAGGGACGAATGACCGCATGAGGACAGACATAGGCACACTGGTTACATTGAATACAATTTTCGGGCACCCATTCAGGAACGTTGACGGCAATACCACGCTTTTCATAGCTCGCGGTCGCGTTGGGCCAGGTTCCATCTTCGCGTCCACGGAAGGCCGAAACGGGGAGGTCATCCCCCTGCTGAGCGTTGATTTTGTCAACAACTTTTTTGACAAACTCAGGGGCGCCTGCAGCAGAACCACTGATCTCAGCTTTAGCGGTGAGCTTTTTCCACTCGGCAGGAATCTCAACCTTGACGAGGGCATCGGTACCTTGATCGACCGCCTGATTGTTCATGCGTACGACATCGTCGCCCTTCTTGCCGTAGCTTTTCTTAATGGCATCTTTCATGTACCCGACAGCTTCGGTATAGGGAATAACACTGGTCAGTTTGAAGAAGGCGGATTGAAGGATGGTGTTGGTTCGACCGGTCATTCCCAGGTCTTCGGCAATCTTGGTCGCATTCAAAATGTAGAACTTAACGTCGGCTTCCGCGAGCTGTTTTTTGACAAAATCGGGTAAGTGTTTCTTGGTCTCTTCGGCATCCCAAAGCGAGTTGAGGAGGAACGTTCCACCTTTCTTGATCCCTTTGAGCATATCGTATTTATCGAGGTAGCTAGGTTGGGAACAAGACACAAAATCCGGGCTGTTGACCAGGTAAGGCGAGCGGATGGGGTCTTTTCCAAAGCGGAGGTGACTGACGGTAAAGCCGCCGGACTTTTTCGAGTCGTAGGCAAAGTAAGCCTGAGCGTAAAGGTTGGTGTGGTCACCGATGATTTTGATCGAGTTTTTATTAGCACCGACGGTACCATCAGATCCAAGGCCAAAGAATTTACACTCGATCGTTCCTTCGGGAACGACGACAACTTCTTCTGTGGGGAGAGGAAGCGACTTAAAGGTCACATCGTCCACGATTCCCACTGTAAATTGGTCTTTGGGCTCTTTCATGGCAAGGTTGTCGTAAACGCTGATCAATTGAGCTGGTGTTGTATCCTTGGAAGACAGCCCATAACGGCCGCCGACCACCAGAGGAGCGTCAGACTTAGCATAGAAGACGCTCTTGACGTCGAGATAGAGGGGTTCACCCAAGGCACCTGGTTCCTTGGTGCGGTCCAGTACGGCAATTCGTTTCACGGACTTGGGCAAGGCAGTTAAGAAATGCTTAGCACTGAATGGACGATACAGGTGAACCACCAAAACGCCGACTTTGCGGCCTTTCTTGACCAAGTAGTCCACCGTCTCACGCAAGGTTTCGGTCACTGACCCCATGGCGATCACGACGTCGGTTGCGTCAGGAGCCCCATAATAGACGAAAGGCTTGTAGGTCCGGCCGGTCAGCTTCGAAATTTCGTCCATGTAGTGTTCCACAATTTCAGGAACGGCGTCGTAGAAGGGGTTAGAAGCTTCGCGGTTTTGGAAATACACGTCAGGGTTTTCGGCCAAGCCTCTGGTGACGGGGCTGTTCGGGTTCAACGCTCCGTCTCGGAAGCGCTTCAGGGCCTGTTGATCGACCAGTTTGGCCAACTCATCGTATTCTAGGACTTCAATTTTTTGAATTTCGTGACTGGTTCTAAAGCCGTCAAAAAAGTGTAGGAAAGGGACACGGGCTTTGAGTGCCGCCAGATGGGCCACCCCTGCTAGGTCCATGACTTCTTGAACGGAGCTGGTGGCGAGCATGGCGTAACCAGTCTGGCGGCAAGCCATAACGTCCTGATGGTCGCCAAAAATTGACAGCGCATGGCTGGCCAAAGATCTTGCTGACACATGAATTACCCCGGGGAGAAGCTCACCGGCCATCTTATACATATTGGGAATCATCAAGAGCAAGCCTTGCGAAGCCGTGTAGGTCGTCGTCAGAGCGCCAGCTTGCAGGGAGCCGTGAACAGCTCCGGCGGCACCAGCTTCCGACTGCATTTCGACGACCCGCACGGTTTCGCCGAACATATTCTTGTGACCCTTTGCGGCCCACTCATCGGTGTATTCGGCCATGTTTGACGACGGCGTGATGGGGTAGATCGCCGCGACTTCAGTAAAGGCATAGGAAACATGCGCTGCCGCCATGTTTCCATCCATAGTCTTCATAGACCTTGGCATGGTAACTCCTCATTTTGATCGATTTTTTTCGATCACGTGTGGGCGACCGCTTCAAAAGACCTCATCGGACACCCCGATGAGGCGATTTGAAACTGTTGAACCCTGAGGACATCTTACTTTCGTTCATTTTTTTATGCAAGAGTTGGGAGTCATAATTTTGACGTGTTTTTCTATATAATGTGAACAAAGGCGCAAAAACTCAATATCTTTGCGAACCGATTTGCCCCCCCAACACCAAAGTTACCCGTTGAGTCTGGGGTGTGCCGTTGGCGTAACTCTGAAACTGCAAGGGAAACTGAGTTCCGTTGGCACCCCAAACAAATTGCACGCCTGTGTACAGGCTAAAAAAATTATTGAAATTATAGGTCAAGAGAGGCTTTACCCACCCCGAGCCGTCTGAGAAGTTTTGTTGCCATAGGGCTGAGGCATCAAACTTAGAATTGTCTAAGGTGGTAAAACTCAACAGGGCCGTGAGGTTATGGATTCCAGGGTAAACAATATCGTTGGTGGTCAATAAGCTGTTGGTGCCATATAAAGGATTCCCGGATAACTGCATCAGATAAGCGTTGTAGAGTTTTTGCGGGTAGGTCTGATCGGCAGAGCCTTCGCCATTATAGTAGTATTCGACACGAAGCGAGGCGTTGTATTCCGAATTCGAATAGGAAAGGCCCGAAACATTCGAAAAGTACGTCTGCCAGGGTTTTGACAGCCCGCTGAAGGTGGATAACCCGGATAGATTCTGACTGCCATAGCCCAACCAACGGTCGGCTCCATAGGCGCAGATCTCTTCCGTAAACCAATTGATATCCTTAGAAAAGGGGAGGTTGAGCCACCCCAAACCACCCGAAACCGAACCCACGAGCTTTTTGGCTTGGTCGCGTTGGTAGTAGCCGCTGAGGGCCCACTGCATGTTCGCAAAGGCGGCATCACTTCGCAGAGCGTAGCCTAAGTCGCGAAACGTTGGGCTTGTCGCTGGCATTCCTGGTGTCGGGGTAAACACAGAATCGGGGGCGACGACAAAACCCGATAAGTCAATCCGCTGGTCAGGAAAGGGAATGGACATCTTTAAGGCCACTGGCCCTTCGCGTTCGGCGGTAGGATTATTGGGGTCGATTCCCGTTAAAGAGAGGACGTCGCCCGCACTGTAAAAGTAGGCGACACCCCAAGAAGTTTCTTGCTTACCAAAACGAAGGTACAGATTGGTGTCCCAGCTGGCGGGCAAAAAATGGTCAACCGTCACATCTGCAAACAGTTCCCAAATCCGAACTGTGGGAATGGAAAGAGGGTAGGTCGTGGTGACTGTGGATGAAGAAATGGATTGATACGGGGTGTAGTACGGTTGGTATACGGTTTGGGTAAACGGCCAGTTCGAGACGAGGGCGACCTTGACCCGAAAGTTTTTATCGGGTCGGGAGTTCATATAAAAAATATTATTCAAGGTATAGTTGACGCTGTCACCCCAATTGTCGGCTAAAGAAGAGAAATTGGGATTTGAGCCCAACCAGCCTCCGTTCCACTCGATTTTATCGTAAAGAACGCCGCCCCAGCTGGTACCCTGGGAGGTAAAAGCCAAGGTAGGGTCAGCCGTCGTGGGTTTTGCTTTTTCGACAGTGGGTTGGCTACTGCCAAAAAAGTCGGCTTCGGCTTGGCTGGTGTTCAGGTCAGCCGAAGGGGTGCCCGCAGTGCTTTGTGACCAAACAGGGATGAGGCTGGCGGCTCCCCAAAGGAGAACTAAGATTGCACGTTTCATGTTTTGTCCTTTTTGTTGAACAGCTTACTGACTAACCCTTTCGAGAAAGGCTTTGGTAAAGACCGTGTCGGGCAATTTCGCCAAGGAGGGGTTTTGGATAAATAACATGGTGACTTGCCCCTTCTTGAGGTTGTCTTCAAACCGCATGATTTGGGGAATAAACCGATCTTGAATTTGAATGTAGCGGCCGTATAAAGAAGTTCGCAACACTCGTCCCGATAGCGAGAAATCCTCGCTTTTTAAAACGAGGTTGGTGGCTTGTTCCACCCAAATGATGCGTTTGGGATAGGTTACCGTGTTTCGGGTGGCTTCAAGGGTCAGCTTCCAGGTGTCCTTATCGACGAGTTTGAACGGCTCAGCTTTGACGACCCGATAATCTTTCGCCAGAGTGGAGTCTTGAAAGTCAGAGTTCTTCGCATCGGAGTTTTGAAAGTTTGATGAGCCGGTTACAGTAGAGAATTGACCGCTGTCGGGGTCATAAAAGGTGATGTCGTCCCCGATTTTTAAGTAGCCTTGGCCTTTTTGGGCTTCGGGCTTTTTGATCAGAATGACAAACTTATCAGAAATGTCTCGTCGAAAGTATTCACACTGAATCACATTATCGTCTTCGCCAGGCTTATGCGAAATCACCGTCACGGTAGCCGACAAATCATGATTCCGAAAGTCAGTTTGTTCGTCAATTTTGGTCAATAACGCTTGATAGCGAGCCAGATCCTGTGCGACCGCGGGGAAGCTGGCCGCCAAGATCAAGAGGGCCAACAACAGGCCCCGGACAGGGTTCATTTTTTTCATGTTTTTCTCCTTGAGTTCTCAGTTTAAAAGTTTTGACGTAAGGCTTCGGCTGGTAAAAGTTTCGCCGCTTTACGGGCGGGAAAGCTAGCGGCAAAGGCTGTCAGGGCACTTACCACCACGAGATCCACCACGAACGAACCAGCATCGACCATGGGGTGAAGATGATTGTTCCTCAAAAGTATGGTGAAGGCTTTCCAACTTGACAAGTCAAAAAGGCTAGTCAGGCCTAAGAGCAAAGCTCCGAGGATGAAGCCTGCCAGAATACCTCCCAGTGCCAAAAAAACGGCTTCCCACAAAAAGAGTCCCCGAACCTCTTTGGCTTGCATGCCCAAAGCTCGTAAGGTCCCAATCTCGCGGGTTCGTTCATACACCACCATGCGGTAGGTGTTGGTGATCCCCACCATCACCACCGTATACAGAATCAGCAAAACGACGAACGCCGCAGCGTCGAGGGCGCTGAATAGGGCTCGAACGATCGAAAGTTTATCGTTGAGGGTTTGCAGAAGAAACTTGGTGCCCGTCCAGGTTTGGGTCCGTAATTCTTGATCAATTTGACTTTGATCCGAGGAACGCGGCCATAAGGGGACTCCCTGGGCCTTGAGCTGGTCGTAAAGCTTTTGCCCCCAAGTCTCAACTTGGGTAATATCCCCCAAGTAAAGACCAAATTGGTTATAATCGGTGGGGGCAAGGTTGAGCAAAACATTGACTTGTTTTCGGTCAGCATAGGCTCCCGCCAAGCTCGACGCCACACCAATGTCTCGGTAAATCCCCCGTATGGTGAAGTCCACGACGTTTTGCTGGCCCGTTTCCGTTGTGGCTTGAACGGAAAGCCGATCTCCCAGTTTGACATCCAGAGATTTGGCGGCTCCTTCTGAAATGATAATGCCGTCAGTACCCGCTAAGTTCAGGGTCCCCTCCAAGAGGCTCAAGCGGCGAGATAGAAAGCTATTAGGGCCAAAGTCTACGCCATACAGGGTTAAATACGCCGTTGAGGTGTCTGAGATCAACGCCGCTTGTGGCACCACAGAAGTTCGGGACTCATAGACGTAGGGGATTTTCAACGTTTGAACGGCCTTCAAGAGGGCAGAATCCTGATCGATTCGTTGCACAACTTTTCCCGCTGAGGTTTTTTCAGTACCGGTAATAAAGATTTGTCCTGTAAATAAGTTCGAGAGGTTGTCTTCTAACGAACGAATCATTCCGGCACTTAATCCGTTTACCAAAGTGACGATGGTCAGTCCAAAGGCAATAGCGGCCCCTAAAAGCACAGTGCGTCGTTTTTGGCGGCCCAAATTGCGTAAGGCCATGGTTCTTAAACCCATAAGTTTCCTCCTGAGGTATCCCCTAATCGCTGGTGATGGCCGCCAAAGGCGTCACTCTCAAAGCTACCGCCACGGGGTAGATCCAAGACACAAGTCCAATCCCGAGAGTCAAACCGGCGGCCATTCCGACTTGAGTCCAACTTAAAACCGGGCGCAGATCGCGGGCTCCAAAGAGAATTTGCAGAAAATCATTGTTGATGACGATACCGACAGCGCCCAAAAGGACAACCAGCCCGGCGCCTAATAAGATGCCAATCAGCCCAAAGAAGAGAGCGGTCAGCATGGTTTCAGCGATGAACAAGCGGCGGATGAAGCCCTTACTCGCTCCAATAGCCCGCATCGTTCCAATCTCGGGGGTACGTTCCATGACCGAGATCACGAGTGTGTTGAGAATAATGATGACGGCCACGATCGATAGAATAATCAGTAAGGCGTTGAAAACGGCTTGTGTAACCCCCGTGAGTTTTGCCGTAGTTCCCGCTGCGGCTTGCCAATCGACCGCCTGAACTTCCCAGCCCCGTTTGGCAAACTCGGCATTTAAGGCCGCGATGAGCGGAGAGGGGTCAACACCCGGTTTAAGCCGAAGCATAAGATCGTTCCATACCTGGGGTGTGGTGATGAGGGGTGGGGGTGCTGTGAGCGAAGTTGTGTTCGAAGTTGTGTTCGAAGTTGAACTCGAAGTGCTTAAGGAGGGAAGAGCCCCTTGGGCAGCGTCGCTGAAAAAGGCGTCGTCCGAACTGGCGGTTAAAAGGCTGTTGATTTTGGGGGGCAGTTTGGAGGGGGCGATAGTTCCCAAACTTAACGCATTTAAAGCGCGGAGAGTTTCGGCATCGACATAACTCAGGACTTCCAACGCCTGCGTGGGAATCGTGTATTCGTAAACCCCCACTAAAGGCACGGCGCGGATTTTTAGACCGGCTTTACTAAAGCTGTTGATCAAAATCTTATCGCCGACTTTGAGCTGAACATGGTTGTCCTTGGCTATTTCGTCCAGCCGGTGGCGGGACATCATGATGCCGGTTTCACCGTCTTTCAGGAGTCGCCCTTCGACAATTTTTAAACTATGAAACGTGGCAAAATACTGCGAAGGGTGAACCCCAAACAGCAAGGTGAAGGCCTGGCCTTGACTACCAAGGTTCACAAACCCAAAGCCCGAAACTTGACTGGTCCAAGACTGGACTTGAGGTAGTGAAGCCACATAAGAACTTAAAGCTTGATAATGAGGCAAGACCGGGGGGACTGAGGTGTTGTTGCCAAAGGTCACTTCATCCAACCCAAAAATCGAGTACGTTTTTTTGGTCTTGGCTTGAATCATAATATCGCCGGTAAAGTTGGCCGTAAAGGCGCGCTTGACCCCTTGTGCCGAAGATTCAAATAACGAATTGCCAACAAAGGTGAGGGCAATACCAAAGGTAATGAGAATACCGACGAGGATGGTTTTAGAGCGGTGCTGGGCAAGGTTGCGCCAAGCGATCCGGATGACGGAAGCCATA
>DAIDJJ010000107.1:0-8989 GCA_027451385.1 Spirochaetales bacterium
ATGACAGGATAACCGTCTTGGGTCTCTAGGTAACCTTCTTTCCCTAAAACAAAAGCACCATTTCTGGTGTAACGCTCTCCTTCTGGGGTTTTTACGACAAAAAAACCTTTGTTTTCTAAAGCAAGATCAAAAGGATTCGAAGTTTGCTTTAGGGGGCCTTGGGTAAATACGGTAAAAAACTCGTTTTGCTCTACACCCATTCCCAACTTGCCCACAATGGGGGAAGTATCTGCTGAACCAAAGGGGAACTTATAAACACCGTCATCATCTGTACGCCGAATGAGCATCTCGGGAAAAGCTTTTTGAATAGCATCATCACGCTTATAGCCATTCAAGTCCACGTTTGCCAAATTGTTTGCCACAGCGTCCATTCGCCACTGCTGAGCGATCATTCCGCTGGCACTGATAAATAGTCCACGTTCCATAACCTGAATATCGGCAAAGATGAAAATTAATTGAGAACCGTTTAAACCTCCTCAGTCACCCCTAAATGACTTTTGACACGGTCCAGAATTTCTTCTTGACGAAAAGGCTTGGTCATGTATGCACTCGCTCCACAGCTCAGACCACGTTGAATATCCTCATGGCTAGATTTGGCAGTCAGTAAAATGATAGGAAGACTTGAAAGATCAAAATTCTCTCTAACTTTTTGGCAAACTTCATAGCCCGACATACCCGGCATCATGATGTCGAGTATGATTAAGTCAATTTCGTGGGAATTGATTAACGTTAAGGCTTCAAACCCATTTCGAGCTTCTAAAAGCTTATATCCAGTCGGTTTGAGAAAATTTTTGAGAAGAATGATATTAATAGGGTCGTCATCCACCAAAAGAAGCGTTTTACTCGTTTGAGACTTTTCAGTTTCTGAGGGCGGGGGAGGTGGAGGTAAAATCTTCCTGGATAAAGCAAAGTTTTGGACCCAGCTTCCAACAGGAAGTTTTTTTTTCTTCTGATTTGGAACTTGGCCAGAATCAGAGGAATTCTCTTCCTGGGAGGACAGCGTGAGTTCGGGCGACGGCCAAGGAAGTGTAAAGGTAACCGTGGTACCTCGACCTTCTTCTGAGGTCAACGAAATACTGCCCTTAAGCTGGAGAATGATCTCTTGGCAGATTGCCAAACCTAAACCTAAACCTGAGTTGGTTCTTGTCTCAGCTTCTTCCACCTGATGAAAAGTTTCAAACATTTGTACTTGTTGTGACTTGGGAATACCTTTTCCGGTATCTTTGACATGAATAATCGCCTGAGAGGGTTGTTGTATGGCTTCGATATGTATGGTTCCCACTTCAGTGTGGGTTAGGGCATTTTCAACCAACAAAAAAATCAAATGCTGAACCAAGACCAAGTCTCCAGCTACCGGAGGAAAATCCTCGGGAACTTTATTCAGCACTGAAACATCGTCTTTTTGTTGGAAATACGGCATAAGAAAGTCTATGGTGGCTTTTAAAGGTAAGGCGGTGAGCTTGATTGGTACTTGTTTTCGCTTTAAGTCTGAAAAATCTAAAATTCGCGAAACCATGGCTAAAAGCCGTTGTGACACCTGATTGAGTAAAGCAACATGATACTTCTGAGTCGCAGTCATTGAACCTGTACTTTCTTTTTCAAGCATATCTGTAATTCCAAGCATCCCATGAAGCGGAGTTCTTAACTCATGAGAGACTCGTGCAAAAAATTCATCTTTGAGTTTACCAACCGCTAGTAAGTCCTTCACTTGTCGATCAATGATGTGATAATCATCCGCAAGCTGACGAGAAAGTAGAAAACTCTGGAAAAGCATAAAAATCAAAAGCAGTTTGTCCAGAATGTAACCCGTTGAGATCAGATTCTCTAAGTACATCAGGTCATTCACTGTACCCAAGGCTAAAATTAAAATGCCAGACATCACTATCCAGGAGCCTCGATGCTTTCGACGTGCTCCTATCAAGGGGACCACGAAAAAAATGACCACAACGCCCAGAAGAGGGAATTCATAGAAGGGAAATAAATACGCAAACATTTCTAGAGGTAACACCATATTCAGAATGGCAAAAATTCCAGTATACACAAGAAAAGGTAACACAATTTTGTTGGGCCAAATGGAGCGATAGAGGCTTCGTAAATACAGCGATACGAAAATCACCCCTAGAAAAACGGCAAGGTATTCTAGTCTGGACCATACGAGAAATGGCACTTGGGGAAAAATCTCAGTCATGAGACGGTCTCCCGTCGATAACCCTCTCCAAGTAATGCAAAAGCTAAATAAAGAAAGCCACAGGTGCGACCATTTGTTCGGTTGGAGAAAGAATACAAAAAGTTGGAGCAAGCCCAGCGACAGTAGCGCTCCAGAAATCGCGATGGACAGCGAATGCTGAAGATCAAAACTCGCTAATAGGGGTTGCTCAGGACCAAGAATAAAAGGTCTACGAAAGCCCCCATACATATCGGTTTCATTGACGACCTTTAGAACAAGGCTTACTGAATTGGTGTTAGTTGTGAAAGGAACAAGGCGGGGTCTTAGCGCATCCTGATACTTTTGAGGATTTTGGGTGGGGTTGCCCATTTGTAAAGTTTTTTGACCATTGATATAGAGTGTATAAGCGCAATGAATGTTGGGAACGCGTAACACCCAAGACTGATAAGAAGGGGGGAGTTGAATTTCCAAACGAAAAGTGGCAGCCCCTAAAACAGGATAGGGATGGGGCAAAGTGTTCCAAAATTGGGGCATCAGAACAGGTGTGCCAGGACCAACCTCCTTAATGTCAGAAGGAGACAACAGTTTTGCCCACCACATTTCCCAAGTTCCGTTCAATAAGGCACGCGGATGAGCTGAAAAATTCCAGGAACTCAGATCAAGATACCCCTCTTGAGCTGATAGTTCTGGTACAGCACACAAAGATACCAAGAAGCTCCAAAACAAGAGGAATACGCCTACCTGTAAGGTACGCGAAATATTTCTCATTTCTCTATTATAGAGACTATTTAAGAATTCCTCAAGAATCTTTTTTTGAGGGGGGTTGACCCATGATCCGGAAAAACTGTATGTAATACCCTTGTGTGCCGGTGTAGCTCAGTGGTAGAGCAACGCTCTCGTAAAGCGTAGGTCGTCGGTCCAATTCCGACCACCGGCTATAAACAGCTTTAGCGATTATCGCCGCTTCCTTGGATTTTCCCCCGATTCATTCTGTGCTTGAGTTTTTCTAGGTTCGTAGAAGCCACAGTTTCAAGATCTAAGCCCAGAGTTTCTGCTAAGACCGCTATGTACCACAACACATCCCCCAACTCTTTCAAAATCTCAGTGCGGTCTTCTTCCTCCCAAACCCCGGCTTTGTCCCGAAAGATTTTTTTAAATTTTTCTGCGACTTCACCGGCTTCCCCCGTGAGTCCTAAAATTGTGCATATCAGTCTTTGCTGATCGCTCGTATAAACCGCGGTAGTTAGCGCCTGTGCTTGATAGGTATTCATTTCCATAGAGACTATTTTACCAAGAGCCAGCGACTCTGGCCATAGTAAAGTTTTTGGTCATAGTTTTAGAACTCTTTTTGTCTACAAAATTGAACACCCTCATCTGACTTAAACAATGAAGAAAGAAAATAAAATCTAAATTGTTTCATAATAAGTAAATACAATAGATTTACCTCAATTATTTATTTGGCATGAAATTTGCTTAAAGTCGTATAAGAGGAATATCATGAAAGCATCGATATCTGACCAAGATGATTCCATCAATTTCTACTTTGAAGAAATTTCTCAGACCAAGCTCCTAAGCTTTGACCGAGAATTAGAATTATCTCGGCAAATTGAAGCTGGTGATGCTCATGCTAAAGAAGAACTGATTCGAGCAAACCTTCGTCTCGTTGTAAAAATTGCCAAAGGCTACCTTCGTTATGGTCTTGGTTTTCTAGATTTAATTCAAGAAGGCAATTTGGGATTAATGACTGCGGCAGGAAAATACGACTACCGCAAGAATGTTAGGTTTTCAACTTATGCCTCCTGGTGGATCAAACAAGCCATTGTTCGAGCGATCACCAACAAAAATCGATTCATACGTTTACCTCATCGCAAAGAAGAAGCTATCCGAAAAGTGTTGGGTTATTTAGGGAATCTCAGTTCTCGTGGGGAAATGTTGACTCCTGAAGAAATAGCCATGGAACTTCATTTAGACAAAACCGAGATTTTGTCTTTGTTAGAATTAGCGTCCCCCGTTTCTTCTCTTGACCGTGAAATCAATGAAGAAAGCTCCACGGTCATGGATTTTCTCGAAGATGATAGTTTTCAACCCGACAGACTTTTGCTGGAAGAAAGCCTCAAAGAAAATGTTCAAAAACTTTTAGCCAAACTCCTTGAAAAAGAACGACAAGTTCTAGGCCTGAGATTTGCTATGGAAGGAGGTGAACGAATCACGTTGAAAAATATTGGACAGAAGATGGGATTATCTGCCGAGACCGTGAGACAAATTGAACTACGGGCCTTGCAAAAATTGCGAGAACAACGTGCTTGGGTAGAAGATTATCTTGTGACATAAGAATTCGATTTGTCTTGACGAAGAAGCTTTTAGTCCTTAGTTTGAAAGAGTGAGGAAGACTAAACCTCAAACGAGATTACGTACCGTTTACCTTGTCTTAGCCGTGATCCTGATTTCATTGATGGGTTTGCACGAAGTTCTACGGGTTTTCAGTTCATAAGATCTATTCTTCTCACCAAGGAGCCAACGAGTGATTTTGGATAATGAACAACATCGGTTCGTGATCATCAATCGTGCTGAAGCGTCCCCTACTCGTGAACCAGGACGCGCTGTTATGGTGGGTCATGCCTGGAATGCAGACTTGGCACAATTCTTTTTAGAACTCTTTCCCAACCTCCTAGAAGAAGGTTATACCTTCGATGAACTTTTCCCCTTTGTCAGAGGAGACTCAGATCATGTTGGTTTTGGGGATTGACACCTCTTGCGATGATTGTGCAGTAGCGATCGTCAAAGATGGTCAAACTATACTTTCTTCCGTTATTGCTTCTCAAAACGAAGCCCATGCTGAGTTTCAAGGAGTCGTGCCGGAAATTGCTTCGAGACTTCATACGGAACATATCGTTCCTGTGTACCGGCAAGCCCTTGAAGAAGCTGGAGTAGAGGAATCTTCTCTGGAAGCAGTTGCCGTAACAGCACGGCCTGGTTTAGTAGGTAGCCTTTTGGTAGGGCTTTCTTTTGCCAAAGCCTTAGCTTTTTCCCGTCATTTACCTCTATGGGGAGTTGATCATATTCTGGCTCACCTGTATGCCGTTCAACTGGAATCTCCCATTTTGTATCCTCATTTGGGCCTTTTAGTTTCGGGCGGACACACAATCTTGGCCAAGGTAACGAATTTTGATCAGTTAGAAGTTTTAGGCACGACTGTTGATGATGCTGTGGGCGAAACTTTTGATAAAGTGGCTAAATTTCTTGGTTTAGGCTATCCTGGTGGAAAGGCCGTGGATACCTTAGCCCAAAGTGGACAAGCTGAAGCTTTTCGCTTTCCCCGTCCACAGCTTAAACCTGGACGTAGGCCCTATGATTTATCTTTTTCAGGTTTAAAAACCGCAGTTATTCATCAAAGAGAAAGCTTTCTCAATCCAGGCTTTGAGAATTCACTTCCTAATGTTTGCGCCTCGTTTCAAAAAACCGTTGTCGATATGCTGATTTCTCTCGTAAAACGTGCTGCTCAAGAAACCGGTATTAGCACTGTAGTCCTTGCGGGAGGTGTAGCCTCGAACTCGTCTTTACGAAAAGAGTTTGCCCAGACCACTTCTCTAAAGGTGTATTACCCTTCGTTGCCACTTTGCACAGATAATGGTGCCATGGTTGCCGGTTTAGCTTATCACCACTTACTTCGAGGTGATCGTTCTACGTGGTCTTTGAATGCAGAAAGCCGAGTACCCCACTTTAAAGCTTTTTCCCACACTAAGTCTTAGCTTCTTCTGCCTCACTAGGGCGCAAATACTTAGGACCACTCCAAGGACTCAAACTTTCTTGCGAAGAGAGTTGATGAACAAGTGTCTTCGCCCACGAAACTCCCTGACCTTCGGGAGAATCCCTCCAAATGGCCCAGTTGGTTGGCCATTTTTGTTGTTCAACTAATCTTTCCTGTAAAAGTTGGGGCTGATAGCCGCAAAGAACGAGATTTTCCTTTTGCCAGCGTAAATATTCACTTGGTAGCAAATCCAAAGGTGAGGATGTAGGAAGTAGCTGTCCCTCAGTGTTTTTTTGAAAGATTTGTCCGTAAAATCTCCCCTTACGAGCATCAATGACTGGCAAGAAATAATTGGCTGTGGGTTGAACTAAAGCTGCAACTTCGGCCATCGCCCGTAAAGAATCTAGACCAAACAAAGGAATTTTCCAGCCTTCTGCCAGACCTTTTGCCGTACATAAACCTATTCGTAGACCTGTAAAGGAGCCTGGGCCTAAACTGCAACCGATACCTGTCAATTGTTCCGGTGCTGTTTCAGTTTCCTCCAGCAGAGCCTCAAGATCTTCTAATATTCTTTGAGCATGATTTAAACCTGTTTTGGTGTAACGAAGCGAAAGAATGACAGGCTTCACACCTTCGGGAGTAGCTTGTTCCTCCGCTAAAATCACCAAAAGAATTTCTGTTGAGGTGTCAATTAAGAGAGTTCTCATGGCCAAGTGCCTCGCACACGCCTACCGGAATTCTCAAAGGAAAACTCAAGCTTCCAGGCTCGAGACGGCCAATAGGTCTGTGGAAGTCGCTGACTCCATTCAATGACACATAGGTAGGGAGATTGAAGATACTCTAACCCGCCAATCAGTTCAAATTCTTCTTCAGTACCTAAACGATATAAATCCATATGAACTAAAGGAATGTTCCCTTCGTAGAGTTGAATTAAGGCATAGGTTGGGCTTGTCACCGGTTCTTTTACCCCCAAACTTTCTGCTAAAGTCTGAGTAAACGTTGTTTTTCCAGCACCCATAGGCCCATCTAATAGAACAATGTCTCCAGAACCCCAGTGGGGAGCAATTTGCCTTACAAAGCCCTCAAGAGCTTCTAAGTTGGGCAGGTACTGAGTTTTCAGAGAAGCAAACCCTTTTTATCTAAAACTTGAATTTCGTCTTTCAAGGATTTTAGAATGGGAACCAAAGGATAATCTATGGTATCCAGAATATTAATGCGAATATCTTTTTGACCTGTTGCCGACATTTCTACGACAAATTCAATTCGCTTGATGGCTTGCTTTCCTCCTGGTGCTTCAAATACAGCCTTAGCGGTGTATTCATTGCGATAATGCAGAGGTACATTTTTTTTGACAATTTCAGAGATAGCCGACAACTTCATACATCATATATTAAGTTTCCCGTTCCAGGCGGTCAAGCTCTAAGGTTTAAGTGCTTAAGGTTTCCAGCCGGGGAACAATTTCGTATTCCAATAGATCTGCAACCAAAACTAAGTCCTGACGAGTCAAGGCCTCCGCTGCTTCTTCCAGAAAGGTATTCAGTTCCTTCCACCAGACATCACTTCCCCAATCTAAACGAGAAAGTTGTTCGAGGTCTTGAGATAAATTCTGTAAAGACTCCATGGCTTCACGGTCTTTTCCTTGTTGAATCCAGCGCCCCCATTCTTTTAATTGCTTCAGGTGTGGCTGAAGTACTTTATCAGGGAAACAAGCGAGCCACGATTGTGCCTTCTGATGAAGTAGGGTGGGGTTGTCCCAGGGAGGATCGTTCACCTCAGCCCCCAAGCGACTAAGCTGAGGGCTGACCCAGGGAAAGTCTTCTTGCAAAGGGTTTAAACTCGAAAGATTGCCGTTCTGTGTAATTTGAATCAATTTCTGAACATACTCTTTCGCAACTCTGATTTCATGCAACCAAGCTTGGTCAAGGGGGATTGTATCCAGTTCTACTTCTTGAATACTTTCCACAGACAGTTTGGGGTCCCAAAAATCTGCAACTTTTTGATTCACTAAAAGACTGGTAACCCGATGACCTTGTGAAGCGGCCCAAGAATTTAACCCTGAAATCACTTCAGCTAAGGTTTTCTCGGATTCCCAAGCTAAGGACGTGACTTCTCCATTAATTCGAAAAATCATTATTGACCACCTTGACGACTAAAATTGTTTAAATCAGCAGAACTTTGTTTCATGGAATCTAGCATTGCCGCCATATTTCCGTATTTTTCTTTCAAGTTTTGTTCATATTGAGTAAGATAATCTTTGTATTCTCGCATTTGATTGTCTTCATCCTTGATGCGTGAATCCAGCGAAGCTACCTTATTATCATTAAATCCACCTAGCTGAGTGTAAGGTTTGAGGATTTGAAAAACCTTGAAGGCGGCTCCATTATCAACGATGAAGTCTCCATGGGTCGCGATGCCAAATAAATCCCGAACACTGTTGGGATGTTGTGCGACTGCGGCGTCAAATTTGGCATCATTCATTTCCAAATATCCCCGAAGTTTCGTGACATCAATTTGAGAAGAACTGCCTTCATTATTGGCATTTGTCGAAATTCCCACTTGCGCCAATAAGGCATATGCCGATTTACCTGGTATACCATAAGGATCCATCATCACTCGCTGCAACATACTTTTCATACTATTTAAAGAAAAATCACCTTGGTAGCGACCAAGTATTTTTTCCGCGTGTTTCTTTTCTTCGTCGGTATAGTAATTTGCATCCTGGATCACAGAAGCATTAGCTGGATCAGGCGATTTCATACTGGTCAATACGTTTAAATCCGTCAGAAGCTTGTTGTAATTCACTAAAAAATCAATGACACCATTTTTAATGGCTTTTGTGTCTGGCCCGATATGAATGTTCACACTTTTATTCGATTTAGAATTGAGAGTAAGCGTTGTTCCTGGAACAACATCATGGATTGAGTTTGTTTCTCGCGTTATATGAATACCTTCAAAATCAAGTATGGCATCTCTGGCTTGAGTAACCGGGTTAGCCGGCTTCCAGTTTCCCCGAGAGGAAAAATCCTGAATCGTGGCCGATTGAATCTTAACGATTTTACCTGTGTTCTGGTTAT
>DAIDJJ010000108.1:0-8945 GCA_027451385.1 Spirochaetales bacterium
TCATCTTCTTGTTTGGCAAACAAGGAGCGCCACACGTTTCTGGTAATGACACCGCTGAGTTGGATACCAGGAATGGTCCCCCCCAAGGTCACGGGTTCAGGTTGGGAGGCTGTAGAGGTGGAGGGGACGAGTAAAGTGGTCTTCAAAAAGACTTCTGCGGCGGGTTTTGCCCATAACTGCGCATCAAATTGCTGAAAAATGGTGACAGGTTGCCCAGGGGGAAGGATGCCATTTCGGGACTGATCCCACAGAACCACCGATCGATTTGCCAAGACCGTCTTGTCGGCGCTAAGAACTGAGATTTGAACTTCCCAACGTGTCAAAGCCAGCTTAGGAAATTTCACCGTGGCAAGAACTTCGACTACACTCGTTTCTTGAAAATAAGATTCCCGGCAACGTTGGACTTGGAGTTGGTACGGATACCCTAAAGTATCCAAGGTTAACCGTAAGTCTGAGGTACTTTGGCGGACAACTCCCCCTAACACGGCACCGGGATCATAAGACCGAAAAAGATGCGAAGCATTGAACCCGATGAAAAGAAAGACGAGGAGGCCCGCAAGAACTCCCAGGAGAAGAGGAAGGGAAAGTTTACGTCGTGAGCGAGAGGGGGCCTTTCGACTGAGGAGGATTTTACGAAGAGCAACCAAGGAAGGTTCTAAACGCTCTTTCAATTGGGCGGCTAAAGCTTCTTCCAAGGAGGCTTCACGTGGTCCGATTTTTAAAACTTCCAGCCATTCTTCAGAGGCGGCTTCTGCCTCATTTTGTGAAAGAAGACGTTGAGCTCGTTGTAAGTGACCTTGACGCAACAAAGAGAGTTGATGGGCGTCTTCAGGAGTTAAATCGGCGTCTTCCCACTGTTTTTGCCAGGATTCTTCGGTAAAGGGTGTATCTAACGGTTTTTGGGACAGTTCTTGTAAGAAACCTCTGAGACGATCTAAACGGGCACTCATGAAGCCCCCAGGATTTTTTGCCGATAAGTAAAAGAAAAGGTGATTTCTTTATCCACGGACTTAGGTTACCATAGGGCCTAAGTCGGATCAAGAATCAGGGAGTAGCCGATTGAACGTTCTCGTTCTGTATTCTGAGGATAGAAAAGGGGATCTTTTGTCTTTGGGTACCCTTTTATACGAAAAAGAAATCTCTTTTAAGGCCTTAGTACTCCCCGAACAGTGGTCTATTTTTGATTCTGAAGACCTTTTGTTTCATTTACGCAACTACACACATTCTCTTTTTTTGGTGTCTCGCAATTTTATTCAAAATCGATATTTTATTTTTGCCGTGGCCTATTGTCTTGGAGCTCATGAAAAAACCTACCTTTTAGATACGGAGGGGCAAGCTTTTCCCTCATTTTGGGAAAACCGCTTTACGATTTCCAGCAGTTTTAGTGAGTTTATTCAATTTTTATGGACAGAAAAAGAACGTTGGGAACAATTTCTAAAACGCTTGGAAGCAAAAGATGCTCTAGTCGCTCGCGGGGTTGATGTTTCAAACTCTGGTTTTCTCGAGGCAGTTTCGGCAGGTGATACTGTGTCTGTGGAATTGTATCTCGATGCGGGATTTTCTCCTGACCTGCGAAATAAAAAAGGTGTCCCTGCTCTCGTTGCGGCGATTCGTAACACCCACTTCCTCACGATGAGAACCTTACTCGACCATGGTGCCGATGTTGATGTGAAAGCTTTAGATCGCGATACCACGGCTCTGATGGACGCGGCTTCGTTAGGAGAAGCCGCAGCGGTGCAAGAATTGGTAGAACGTGGGGCACAATTAGATTTGCAAAGTAAAGATGGTCAAACCGCACTCATTTTATCCATCGGGAAGGGGGATGATCAGTGTGCTCTGATTTTGCTTCAGGCCGGAGCAAATCCTGATTTGGAGGACAAACTGGGGATGAGCGCCCGAAAGTATGCCCAATTATTTGGAAGGACCAAAGTTCTCGAAGTTTTAGGGTAAGTTTCGATTTTTAGGGTAAGTTCCGTTAATGAACTCTTTGAAGTCGTTCCATTTCTTGTTGAAGTGCATTGGTCTTGGAGGCAGTGTTGATCATATTTTGCGCTGGTGTAAACGTCGGCTCAAAGTCCAGAGCCTGTTTCCAATCGAAAATGGCTTCATCAACATTTCCCCGAGCGTAGGCTTCTAAGCCTTTTAAATAAAAGCTTCGTGCACGGTCATGGGCTGCTCCTCGACCAAGATCCCCTAAATTGATTTTTGCTTCGATACTGATTCGGTCAAAAGGTTGTAATGTTGTCATTAAATCCACAGTATAATTGACGTTCATCACCAGTTTATCGAGTGAAAAAGACGTACCAACGGTAAAACGAGGCCGACCTGGTACGAGGTCCAAACCACTTTGAACGGCCCAAAAATTGGTTAAGGCGAGATCCATGCCAACCGCGTAGTTCATTTCTTGAGGCGGAAGGTTAACCCCGACATAGAACGGGATATTCGTATCAAAAGAAACGGTTAGGGGCCGTATAGGTGAGTAGGCTATTCCTACGGAGGTCTCTGAGGGTAGAGGATCTCCCATTACGGGGGGGCCAACATTTTTCACGGCTATTCCAAAAGAGAAATTTCTATCCAAAGAAGGATAGAATTTTAAAAGATTAAACTGAGTCAGTAATCCAAAGTCGCCCATCATGTCAAAGGCCGACTGTCCTTGGGCAATTGAAATAGGCACGCCCCGGTATGCCATTTTCAAATTTGCGCCTAGGGTAATGCCTGAAAAATAATAACTTTTGAGAAAGTTGTAGGAAGCGTTTAAGGTGCCGACATATTCGGTATAGTAGCCTTTTGCATAGTCAGAGGACCAGGAATTTTGATAACGAGTACCCCAATTATTAATGGCCGTAAACGGCAAATACAACAGTTTGCTCCCAAAGCCCATGCCCAGGTCATCTTTTCTGATGGTGTAAACTACCGATTCCATGCGGGAATCCCCAATCCAATCGTTGTGAAACACCGAAAGTTCAGTATCTTTCAGCAAGGCACTGCCAGCTGGATTTGCCTCCAAGTACCCCGAGTCCTTGACGACGGCGGTATAGGCGGTTCCCATCGCTTCGTACATACCGCCCGAAGGAATATCCAGAGTCCAAAAAGTGGCCAACCCGGCATTGGGGTCAACCCCAGCAAATTGACTGATAGCCGCATACCAGTCCTCCAGTCCTTGAGACCAAGCGTGCAGAGGCGCGCACAAAAAAAGGAGAACCAGAAATCTTTTCATTACCTTTACATTATAATACCATAGTCCTCTAAAGTCTGAAAAGAATGGGAAAACCTTGGTAAGATTTTGCAAATGGCTTTGCCTCATACTCTTCTTATTCTCGGCAGGCGGATTCGTTTTCGGTAACGGAGTTCAAGAAGACCGGATCTCGAAAGCGAAAGAACTTATTGCCCAAAAGGACTACAATGAAGCCATTCTTCTCTTGGCTAAAGTGGTCAAAGAAGAACCAGATCGACTTGACCAAGCCCAGGAATTGCTTGACCAAATTCGACGCGCCCGCGATTCCTTTAATAATGACTTTTCCCGTTTGCTGACGGCTTTGTACACCGACCAAGACGAAGGGAAGGCTTTACAAATTATCAAACAAATGGAGTCGTTCGATAAAAGTCCCAACATTCAAATGCAAAAAGAAATCGCTCAAGCTAAGCGCTCTGCCCGTTTAATTTATTATCAAAAACAATTTCAGGCAATTATGGCCAAAGGCTTGGCCGACCTCAATCAAAATAATTATCGTGACGCGATCACAACCTATGTGGGGGGGTATTCGCTTGCTCGAGATGAATTTGACGAAAACAATTTTAATGCCCTTCTTCGTGACCGTGTTTTTCGCGCTTTGGGAGATTTGGAAAAAGCAGCCTTACAGTTTTCACAAAGTTCCACCGATTTTCAGGCTTTGCAAGGACTGGGTCAACAGATTTTTGAAGGGAATCCCGACCGTATTGCCACGCGTCTCACTGCTGTGACTGAGAAAATCCGAGAACTAGCCGCTTTAAGGCGGCGGATTTACCAAGATTCTGCGGTTTTCGCCCAAGAAAATGATCTGATTAAAAAAACAATTCCTGACTTAGTTGGCGGGGACTTTTTTCTTTCTTATGCGTATTTGATCACGAGAGGGCGTACCGAGAGCCCTCAACGAGAAGGTATCATCGGTTCCATCGACCGCCTTTGGAATGCCGATGCTCAGGCGTGGTCTCAAACCATACAACAACGCATGGAGGATGACTTTACCCAAGCCACCAACAACCTTGAGCAAAAGTCTTGGATGGAAGCTGAAACAAGATATCAAGCGGCTTACGAGGTATCTAAGGCGGCTTTATCTTTAGCAACATTGTGGAATTTGACTGCGTACCCCCAGGCCAATGGTTCCTTTTCAACAGAATATGTCAGTTTGTTAAATACACTTTTGCCGCAATTATTGTACCTCAATAGCCGACGTTCCCTGGCTCTTCAAGGAAAAGAAAGTGCCCAAATACAAGCTCAAGAAGCTTTGATTCAACCAGATAGCTATGAGGAAAGCTCTGTTCTGGATCCTATTCAAAGAAAAGTGGATGAAGATCGGCAAACCTTTGCGTCCTTTGCCACTCAAGCTCAAACGAACGCAGAACGGATGTCGGCCCTCAACTCAGCAGGGTGGCCTTTTCAAAAAGAGCAACGCTTTTGGGAAGGCTGGCTGAAAAGGTGGAACGATTATCGTGCTCAGGCTTTAACTTTAGAGAGTGCTTTACTGGATCGAAAGGGTTTTCTGGAATATGCGGTCTTACAACAAAGGGCTCGAGTGTTTCGCAATTCCACAGCTGTCATCGAGAAATTGGTACAAGGAACCTTGGTGACTCAAGGAAATACTACCTTTTTATCCCATGATCCTCGTCAAGCCCTGATTCTTTTAAAGCAGGAAACCCCGCAACAACGGGCTCTTCGTTCGGACTTAAGTTCCTTTATTGATCGCTTTCAAGCTCTTCCCACAGTCTTAGCTACTCCGGCCGTTCAAGCTTGGCCCCGAAAAGGACAAGATCTACTGGATAGCTTTGACCAAGATTCGCAGTTGCGAGCTCAGCTTTTTACCACAGGAACGGCCAATTGGGAGCGAGCACAACAACTGCAACGCGAAGGGGAACGCCTACTTCGTGAGGTCACCCCGCAAATTGATCAGGCGGACTTTCCAGAGGCTCGAAGAATTTTAAATGAGGCTACAGGACGTTTTTCTGCCTCACTGAATTTAGAAGATGATTCTGAACTTAGAAAAACCAGCGACGCGGAAACCAAACGTCTTTTTGCCTTAATCCTCAAAGGCGAGAACGAACTAGTTGTCCGTGAAGTTCGAAAGTTGATTACTGCGGGGAGCACAGCCTACTTAACAGGTCAATTTCCCCAAGCGGAGCAAACCCTGCTTCGTGCTCAAGCCCGTTGGTCGACAACCAATGCTCAACCTAACCAGGAAGTTTCTTATTGGCTTGGTCTGGCTCAAAACGCCTTATCGATCAATACGGGAAGAACGATCAGCCCGACGGATCCGTTATACAATGAAATTCAAGCCTTACTCAATTTTGCCCGTGCAGATTATGAAAAAGCTCGTCAACGGGAAAATGACGGGGATACAACGGGAGCTAAAAAACTTTTAGATGAGGCTCAGACCACCCTTGGGAAAGTCTTGTTACCGTTTCCTTTAAATCAAGAAGCTCGAGTACTTAACTTACGCATCCAGCAGAGCAGAGATCCCGCTATATTTCCGACTCTGTTTCGGGATGATTTTAATGCTGCCGTCACGAAGTTAGATACCAAACCGCAAGAAGGCTATAACGATCTTTTAGACTTAAAAAGCATTCAGGCGGATTACCCAGGATTAGATTCAGCCATTAAATCCGCTCGTTTAATTTTAGGTATTGATCGACGTCCCCCCAATCCTGCGGATTTACGGGAATCTCGAAACTTGACCGACCTTGCTCAACGCATATACGATTCGAATAATGTGGGGCAATTTACGACGGCCTTGGCTCAAATTAACCGAGCTTTAAGGTTAGACCCCACCAATCGCCGTGCCCAGGAGCTGAAGGATAAATTGAGTGTGTTTAATCCCACAGCCACCTTTATGACACCCTCCCAGCTGAACGAGTTTAATGCTATTGTCAACTTGTTTGCGAGTGGTCGACGGCTCGAAGCGCAAAGTCAATTGAATCTTTTCTTAATTCATTACCCAGGCCTGGCACATGACCCCCGAGTCAAAGAACTGCAAGGTCGAATGCAGGCGTCGAGTTAATGCGGCGGTTTTGGGGAACTGTTTTTGCCCTAGGGCTCATTCTTTTGATGGCGCCTAGGACTGAGGCCCAAACTCTATGGTGGGATAATCCCGCTTACCTCATTCGCTCTGGAGCCGCATTTCCCCAAACTGTAAACAGTGACAAATGGGCGGCGGTGCTTTGGCAAGAATCCCATACGACAGATTCTTGGCCTCAAGTCACCCTCAGCATCGCGGAAAAATCCAAAGATGCCACCCAGTGGACTCTGCACCGCCAAGTTTTGGGACCTTTTACGGTGACGGGACAACTTGTTCAAATCTCGTCAGCTGTAATCGATGGTTCTGGGAATTTGTGGGTTGCTGTTCTCGTACGAGATAAACTCATTCAACTTTATGAATCCTCCGATCGCGGGGTTCATTTTCAAATGGTACACGCTTTTACAACCCAGGCAGATCTTTTGGCTCCCCGACTGTTTCTGGATACAAAAGGGCGTCCCTTATTATTTGCCAATTTAGGTCAAGACTCCAGTTTTCGGATTGCCTTTTCAAGCGAGTCAAAGGGTTGGCCCGCCTTTCAGGTCATCACGGATGACCCTGACCAACGTTTGAATTTCTTACCGGATTTGTTGACCCAAGGCAACAAACTCACCTTGGTCTATCAAGCTCTTTTAGCGAATTCCAGGCCAACGTATCAAATCTACGAAAAAACATCTCAGGATGACGGAAAGACCTGGACGGCCGCCAGACGTCTCAGTGACTTCACAGAAGACCCCGATCTTAAACCCAATGATTATGACAACCAACGTCCTCACGTGCTGAATTTTGAAGGCAATACTTTTGTTTCATGGGAACGCCGAACCAGGCTAACACAATCGGTGATCATCGTGGCCAAATACGATGCTTCCGGACACCGGTTGGATGTGCAAAGGATAACCTCGGGGGACTATACCTCGGGTGACCCTGTCCTGTTTCAGTTTCAGAAACAATTGTACGTCACCTGGCATGATAACCGTCGGCAGTCTTGGCAACAGTACCTTGCGCATTGGGACCCCGAGGCCGGTTGGACGGAAGGGGAGCTCTTATCGAATATGGCAGGCGACTCGTATGGAGGTCAGCCTCTTACCCTAGGAAAAGATATTTACGTTTTTTGGCAAACGGATTTTGCTCACCTTTCAGGTGTCGTCCTTCTAAGCCCTTTACGACATGTGGACCCGCCCGTGATTTTCCCTGCCAATTTTAAAGTTGGGGAGATCCTGAACCGTTCGAATTTAACGTTTAATCTTCAAATGCCCGAGGATCGATCGGGTATTCAAGGATACAATTTTAGTTGGGACCAGAATCCCCAGGGAACTCCTCCGAACAAATTAGTTTACCAGACAGGAGATTCGCCTCTCCCGTTTACACCAACCAAAGAAGGAACTTGGTATCTACACGTTGTTGTTCATGATCGAGCTGGTAACTGGTCTCCTCCCGCTAGTGTCTCTGTGATTTTTAAAACCACACCACCAGGCCCCGTTAGGATCTTTCCTCCTGCTTTGGATGAAAACGGTTGGGCGATTTCAAACTCCTTTACTATGTCGTGGCAACCTTCAACTCCGGATGCACGCTATTATGCTTGGAAATTAGTCTCGCTCGCAGGTCCTCACCAGACGGTGGACTTACACACTGTGCACTTACCGCCACCGCCAGCAAACCCTATGAGCAGTGCCACCCAAGTCAGTTTTGACAATCTTGAAAATGGAACGTATGCCTTGATGGTTGAAGCCTTTGATGCGGCGGGAAACCGAGGCCAGGCTTATAGCTACTTTTTTAGACTCAACAAATTTAAACCGTACACCCAGATTGATTACGTCGATGCTACCACCGATACTTTGGGCCGCATGCATCTTGAAATTGGGGGGCAAGGCTTTACTAGTGAGGGGACCATTGATGAAATCATTTTGGATCACGGGCATAGCCCTTCGAGTTATCATCTTGGACCTTCACAATTTCACCTTGCCTCGGATCGCTTGATTGATAACATTGTCATGAACTATGTCGCTCCGGGAATCTACCGTGTTGGTGTCCATCATTCCCGAAGAGGGACTCTGTTTACCGGGTTGATTCTTAAAGTTGAGCCTTCTGGCGTCGTCAAAATTGGGGATTACAACAACTTAAATCAACAGCGGTGGACCTTCCCTGGGGTAATCCGTGTCTTCTTCTCGGTGTCCTCACTCCCGTATTGGGGAATCTTATTGCTTCTGCTCCTTTCGATCCTGATTTCTGGTCGTTTTGTTATCCAATACGGCCGCGAAATTCTCTTGTTGAATCGTCAGGCCACAGCGATTTTCACCGATAGGTATTACCAGAGTCCCAGTACCTCGAGGAGGCTTTCTGTGAAACGTAAAGGTTTCAGTTTGAGAGTGAAATTCACTGTTTCGATACTAGCCTTAACGATTTCTGTTATTGCAGCTCTTTCGACAACTTTGGGCTTTTTCATTACTCAAAACTCACAGTTAAGTTTGGGGGAAGGACTACGACAACGCGCCGAAGTTCTATTAAATGGTTTAGCCGCCTCAGCGAGAACCTATTTACCGTCCGGCAATAACCTGGAGCTCTCCTTCTTACCAGGCCAAATCTCGGCTATGCAAGACGCAGAATACACCACGATTACAGGACGGAGTGCCCAGCAAAAACCAGGGTATTCGTTCGTGTGGGCCTCCAACGATCCTGACT
>DAIDJJ010000109.1:0-8861 GCA_027451385.1 Spirochaetales bacterium
CACGGCGTGACCCCTCACGGCTCAGCCGCCCCAACCGCCTGGAAGGGGATTTTTGGTGCTCAGGTGAATAATCGGCTGGGACACGACGAATTTGTTCGGATCAATGTTCCTTTTTCGGCCCCAGCTAGCCCCACTCAAGGCAGTGTGTCGCTAGAAGCCTCGAACCAGCAAACAGTTTCGGCTCAGTCTTCGGCCAACGCTTGGACACCCTCGGCAGGTTTCGGTCTGAGTTGGCAGGCTCCGGATTTTCGCTCTCAAGTTCACTACAGTTATTCGCGGAAGCTGTTCGATTTGCCGGGGTCGCTAACTTCGGCGCAATTTACCGCGAGCCCCAATCAAGCGGGGTCGTACGGTGGCCCAGATAACGTCTTGATTGAAAACCGTCTGACCTCTCTATCAAATGGAAAAGCTTGGGGAGGACGTTTTGACCTCCCCCTGGGAGTCTTTGCCCGGCAAATTACCAGTGTTTTGGTCAGCGGTCCAACGCTTTTGACCCAGGGGAGCGCAGGGGCTCACGAGAAGTGGGTGTTCCCGCTAAAGGCCGAGGACTACGCTGGGGTGCAAGTCGGGTTTGATGAAACCCAAAGTGCTTACCAAGGCCATACTCAAACGGTCAGTGCCGGCGGGGCCGGGGTGACCTGGTCATGGAACCGCGATACCTTAGTTCTGCAGGCGACAGCACGGCCCCAATTGTTTACCAACGATGGGGCGATTCTTCCCGATGTGCCGGCTTCGTTGTCGGCGATTTGGAATACGTCGTGGTCAAAGGTATTTGCTACTGCGGCCCATACGGTTCGAGACCCCGTGTTAGACGAGCAGTTTAACTTATACGGCTCCTCCTGGTTTACCGAAAACCCCCATCTGAACCCCGAAACGGGAACCCTGTATGATGCCGGGGTGCAGGTCTTTGGGACCCAGGGTCTTTCGCATTGGTCTCTAGAAGTCGACCCCACGTATCTCCTTTTGAATAACGAGATCGCGTACAACGGCACAGAAAACGTTAACCTGGCGGGCACTTCGACCCACCTGGTGCTGGTGGTTAAAGCGGCGTACAAAGTGGCTTGGCTCAAGGGCACGGCCTCGTACACCTTTACGGATGCTCGTGATTCTTCGGGGACCGAGTTGCCGCTTATCTCGGCGCATACGGTTCGACTGGGTGCTGAAAGCCGTTGGGGCGGAGTCGCTTGGACGTGGTTTTCCTCGTACCAAGCCATGGGGACTACCGACGTTGTCTCGGCTCGAAATCAGGTGGAGGCTTGGGCGGAAGTGCCCTTGAACTCAGGCTGGAGCCTAACCGCCAAAGCCCATAACTTGCTAGACGATCGAACGCCCTCGGAAGTTTACTATGGCGGGTGGTACCCCACCGAGGCCCGTACCCTTTCTTTGGGATTTTCGTGCCAATTCTAAAAGTCTTTGCTCTATTAACACTGACGGGAATCTTGGCAGTGTCGGGTGAATCGCTCACCAGCCAAATTCCCTGGCGACCGGTTTGGGAACAGCATGAGGTCCATGAGAATCCTCGAGCGATTCAGGTTATAACCCAGGGCCACTTTGTGTACCCCTGGGCCCTGCGCCGTGCCGGGGTAGAAGGAACGGTCGTGCTGTTGTTGACCCTGGGCCCGGGTGGTCAAGTGCTAGGGGAAAAGGTCGAGCGTTCCAGCGGACAAGTTTTGCTGGATCAAGCCGCACTTCAGGGTGCGGCCCAGTTTGTGTATTCTGCCGACCCCAGCCAACCGCTCCGACAGACCTCTCTTGAAGTTAACTTTTTCTTGAAAAACCCTCAAAAACTAAAGTAATCGATTGCTGTTTGCCTTGTCATGGGACTCATTTCCCCCTAATTTGTTGATAAGGAGCAGGATTTCATGAATGAGTTTCGTTTTCCGCCGCAGTTTCGTTGGGGGGTCGCCACGGCCGCGGCCCAAATTGAAGGAGCCTGGAACGAAGACGGCAAGGGTCTGTCGATTTGGGATGTGTTTTCGCGCAGACCGGGAGCCGTGGCGAATGGCGATACCCCGTCGGTAGCCTGCGACCATTACCACCGCTGGCGCGAAGACGTTGACTTGATGAAAACACTGGGACTTCAGCATTACCGTTTGTCGATCTCGTGGCCTCGTCTGTTCCCGACAGGACGCGGCAAGCGTGAAGAGCGAGGGTTTGCCTTTTACCGGAACCTACTCGAAGCCCTTGTAAAGGCGGGCATTCGACCTCTGGTAACCTTGTACCACTGGGATTTACCGCAAAGCTTGCAAGATGAAGGCGGTTGGTTGGTACGTTCGACCGTGGAGGCTTATGTCGCCTACGCCCAAGCTTGTTTTGACGCGTTTGGCGATTTGGTCAGTGACTGGGCGACCTTCAACGAACCTTGGGTCGTTTCGCAAATGGGCCATGCGACGGGAGATCATGCTCCGGGGATGCGGAATCCTGCCATGGCGTACCAGGTTCTCTACCACCTTCAATTAGCCCATGCCCGTGCCAAGGCCGCTTATCATCAGCTGGGGGGAAAAGGCCGAGTTGGCTGGGTGGTGAACCACGCCGCTTTCCGACCTGCTACAGATACCGAGGCCGATCGGTTGGCTGCGGCTAAAGTGGATGAAATCGGCTTTTACTTGTATCTGGACCCTTTTTTTCGCGGAGAATACCGACCAGATGCCGCCCAGTATTTGAAGGCCCAAGGCTGGTGGCCCCAAACAGAGCCCGGTGACGGAAAGCTCCTTCAACAAGGCTGTGACTTTATTGGGCTCAATTATTATTCGGATTTACGGGTAAGTGCCGACCCTTTGGCGGAGGGGGGAATTCGTGTCTTTCAAGAACCCGAGGCCCGAAAAACGACGATGGGTTGGACGATTTGGCCCCAGGGGTTGTACGATCTCTTGCACAAAGGGGCCGAACGGTACCCTGGTGTGCCTTGGATGGTGACCGAAAACGGCAGTGCCTGGAACGATACGGTCGAGCAAGGAGCCGTCCACGATGGGGACCGCTTGGCTTACCTCAAGGAGCACCTGGTTTGGTTAGGACGTGCAGTGGCCGAGGGCCTGCCCGTTGAAGGCTACTATTCTTGGTCTTTGCTGGATAACTACGAGTGGGCCTACGGCTATGCCCAACGCTTTGGTTTGGTGCTTGTGGACTATGCCACCCAAAAGCGTACTGTGAAAGATTCTGGTTTATGGTATAGTCAGTTTATCAAAAACCCGACGGTTCAGTGGTAAACCGGTTTTAGGAGGCGGCCCTTGGAGTCAGCGTTTCGTCAGGAGGAAGCCCTGGTCTTGGCCAGCGGCGGGCAAGACTCGACGACCTGTCTGTATTGGGCTGTGCGCCAGTTTGCCCGGGTGCATGCGATTGCCTTTGTCTACGGGCAAAAGCACGAAGCCGAAGTGGCCGCTGGTCAAAAAATCTGCGACCGCTTGGGGGTTGACCTCAAGGTGGTCGACTTAAGTTTTATGAATCAAGTGGCCGAATCCGCCCTGTTCAAAGGCCCAGCTTCGGTGAATGCCCCGCACGCTCTGGCGCGTGATGTGCCCGCCAGTTTTGTCCCTTACCGCAATTTACTTTTTTTAACGGTAGCTGCGCAGTGGGCTTCCACTTTGCGGTTGCGTCACCTCGTGACAGGGGTTTGTCAGGCCGATTCCTCAGGCTACGCGGATTGTCGTGACGTCTTTGTCAAAGCGGCCCAAGCCACCTTGAATTTGGCCACAGACTTTCCTGACTTGGGGGTGATTGTTCATACTCCCCTCATGTGGCTAACGAAGGCCAAAGAGTTTGCCTTGGCCGAAGAACTCGGTTGCCTGGACGTGATTTTAGAAGACACGATGACGTGTTACCACGGTTCAACTCAGCGCCAAGCGTACGGGCTGGGATGTGGGGAGTGTCCAGCGTGCCAACTACGCCGAAAAGGTTGGGAAGAATATCAACGTTCTAAAGAAGATCAACAGCATGCCTGACCCTCAACATGTTCTTCAAAGTGTTTTTGGTTACGAACGTTTTCATCCTCTGCAAGAAAAAGTCATTTCGCATGTCTTGAACGGAAAGGACGCCTTGGTTTTGATGCCCACGGGGGGAGGTAAGTCCTTGTGCTACCAAATCCCCGCTTTGTGCCAACAGGGCTTAACTTTGGTCGTGAGTCCCCTGGTCGCCCTACAACGTGACCAAACTGCAGCCCTGGCGGCCAACGGGGTGGCCGCGGCGGTGTTGAATAGTTCGCAGTCCCAGGAAGAAGCTCAAGCTGTCTTAAACGACTTGGCTCAAGGAAAAATCAAACTTTTGTATATCAGTCCTGAAAAGCTGTTTTCAGGGTGGACAACAACTCGCTTGGCTATGTGGAAAGTCACCTTGATTGCCGTGGACGAGGCCCATTGTATTTCTTTTTGGGGGCATGATTTTAGACCCGAGTACACGCAGTTGGGCCGTTTGCGTGACCTGTTGCCTGGAGTACCGATGATGGCCCTGACCGCTACCGCCGACCCTGCCATTCGCCGGGATATTCTCCAGCAATTGTCGATTGACGAAGGTTCGGTCTTTCAATCGAGCTTTGACCGTCCCAATTTGCGCCTGGCTGTCTTACCGGGGCAAAAACGCTTTGAACGGCTGGTGGATTTTTTAAAAAAACGCCCTGACCAAGCTGGTATTATTTATTGCCTTAGCCGCGCAGAAACCGAACGCTTAGCCGATAAGCTTTTGCAGTTAGGGTATCCAGCGGACGCCTACCACGCCGGTCTAGGCCCAGGGGCCCGAAACCAGATTCAAGATGCTTTTCTTAAAGATGAGACCACGATTATATGCGCAACGGTTGCTTTTGGTATGGGGATCGATAAAAGCAACGTGCGTTGGGTCGTGCACTGGAACCTACCCAAAAATCTTGAAGGGTTTTACCAAGAAATTGGCCGGGCAGGTCGAGATGGACTCCCTTCAGATACTGTGCTGTTTTATAGCTACGCCGATGTGGTTCAACAACTGAAGTTCTTGGATGAGGCTAACCCCGACCGCCGTGAACTCTTAGCGGCAAAACTAGAACGGATGAAGCAGTACGCCGAGTCTTTTTTGTGCCGACGCCGTGTCCTATTGAGTTATTTTGGCGAAACCCTCGATAAAGACTGCGGCCATTGCGATGTGTGCGAAAACCCACCTCAGAAAATTGAAGGGACGATTACCGCCCAAAAGTTTCTTTCGGCCGTTTTCCGCACGGAAGGCAAGGCCACTTTGCGGCATTGTGCGATGATCTTACGGGGGAGCCACGCTCAAGATATTTTAGTAAACAATTGGCACACGCTGAAAACTTTTGGTGTTGGCAAAGAACTCAAGTTTGAAGAGTGGATGGAGTACGGCTCACAGCTGATTAACGCCGGGTATGCGGCTGTCGCCTACGACCAAAAGATGACCCTGCACTTAACGCCTTTGTCGACCCCAGTTCTGAAAGGTGAAAAGGTCGTAAAGTTAGTTAAGTTCATTTCCAACGAAGAGAAAAAAGCCGTAGCCCTGGAACCAAAGCTAGCCGCTGAGGGAGAAGGGGACCCGGAACTCTTGAAACACCTCAAAGCTCTGCGAAAAAGACTGGCCGACGAACAGGAGGTCCCCGCCTACGTCATCTTTAGCGACAAATCGTTGAAAGATATGGCGTGGAAAGTGCCCGTGAGTACTCTGGAGTTTCGTCGTGTTCACGGGGTTGGTGAGGTCAAAGCTGGAGCCTACGGGGAAATCTTTGTGGGGGCGATTCAGGATTGGCTAGCGTCAAAGTAATCAGGCGTTATCCTAACTAATGATGAATCGGTTTATATAATTGCTCTATAGCGCAATTATGTATTTACAAATATTGCGTTATATTGCATAATCATTCTCATGAAAGCAGACCTAAAAGCTATTATCCAACGCCAAGTCGAGTCCATGCTGACCCCATGGAGAAACCCATTACCCCGAACCCCCCCAAAGGGTTGGATCAAAGCCCTTCGGGAAGGCCTTGGGATGCCAGCCAGTTATCTAGCTAGGATCATGGATGTTGAACAATCTACGATAAAACGCTACGAGGAAGCCGAGGCCAGTGCCACCATCAGTTTGAAGACTCTCCTGAAAGTCGCCGAAGCCTTGGGCTGTGAACTGAAATATGCCTTAGTCCCTAAGATCCCCATTGATAAGATGATTGAAGAACGAGCTATCCAGGTTACAGAGAACCGAATGAAATCAGTGTCCCACACTATGGCATTGGAGGATCAATCTACAGGTGAAGAAGAACGGAATGCCTTGGTCGCTGATCAAGTCAAGGCACTCTTGGGAGGGGCAAGGCGAGACTTATGGCGCTGAAACCCGAGTATGCGCCAGGTGCAACTCCCCTTTCAACCGAAGAAATGCAAGGTTTGATCCCATCCTTTGTTACAACCCAGGGGGCCTTGAATGAGTTCGAGCAGGCAAATATCTTGCACGGCATGGCTTGGGCTACAAAATCCAGGCGGGACATACTGACGGAAAAGTTTATTCAGGATCTTCACAAGCAAATGTTTGGGGAAACCTGGAAGTGGGCTGGAAAATATCGCACAAGCGACAAGAACATCGGCTGTCCGTATTGGGATGTGCCCATGAAAGTTGTGGAATTGTTGAGGAATACTCATGCGATGTTGATTAGTCTTTCTATTCCAGCAGACGAAATTGCCATACGATTCCACCATAAACTGGTATCCATCCACCCATTTCCCAATGGGAACGGTCGACATTCCCGCTTGATGGCGGATCTTTTGATAAAACGGCTGGGTGGATGTTTCTTTAGCTGGGGTGGGAATGTTGATTTGGTATCCCCCTCGATAACGCGAAGCCAATACTTGTCTGCCTTGCGTAGGGCAGATAACAACGATATTAGCTCATTGCTAGTATTCGCCAGAAAGTAGTTTTAGAACAATGAAGACAGGATACTGCGCCCTTTAACCTGTCTGGTAAATACCAGCGCGATACAGCAGGTCCGTTATGAAGAACGGGTGATGAATAAAGTTTTGGCGACCATGTCGATATGCTGACGCAAGGGCAAATAGGTTAAAGTATCGTAGCATTTCAAATCTACCGAAAATGGCAAACTGCTATCAGCAAACAGAGTCGATAAATGATCCACGGTTTTTTGACTGAGATTTCCATACAACACCAAATCTAAATCAGAATTGGGGCGAAAATTGTTTTGAGCACGGGAACCAAATACAGCCACCTTTTCCAATTCTGGGCCGGCACTTGACACGATATCGTGAATTAAACTCATCTCTTGAGAACTTAAGCCAAATTCAGAACCAGGTATATTGTTCACAAGTCACTCCGAGTTAAGAGAAAATCATCCCATTCTTCAAAAGCCAACACATAACTTGTGCGTAATTCAGCAATAACTTGTTCAAAATCCTCAAAATTATAGGTGTGTGACATGCGGTTACGGGCATCAAGAGCTGCTTGCCAGATCGACCCTTGATGAATAAGTCCAGCTTCGTAGGCTCGCCGTATGACCGTGCGTGGGGTAATTTGATCAAGAATCATATTTTCGTATTCCAGATAGTCCTTCATGGATTTCCAGGCCAGTTCCATGGTGTACTCAAAACGTTGAATCAGCCCTTCTTTTTCTAATTGGCTTAATTCCCGTTCCTGATCTAGGGCTTCGCGTAGAAGACTAAAGGCTCGACGGTAGTTAACAGCTCGGTATTTCCAACGGGGAGTTGGGTCAGTCATGAGCACCTTCCTGAATTATTTTAGCGAAATCTGAGAAGTCGAGCAAATAGGTGTCCTATACTAATTTAAGGAGGATTCTATGGAAGTCAAAAACAAAGTCGCCATCGTTACCGGTGCTTCAGAAGGGATAGGAAAAGCTATTGCTGAAGCCCTTTATTCTCAGGGGGCAAAACTCATTGTAGCGGCTCGGTCAGACGAAAAAATTCAAGCCATAGTCAAAAAACTTCCAGGCTCCCAGGGGGTACATGTCGACATGCGCCAAGAAAAAGACGTTCAGTCCCTGATTGAAATGGCAATGAAGACCTTTGGGCGAATCGACCTTCTGGTGAACAATGCGGGTCAAGGCTTGTATGGTTCTCTCGAAACCATCAATCTTAATGACTACCAGGGCCTCTTTGAACTCAATGTACAGGGACCTTTACGGGCGATGCAGTTAGTCATTCCTCAGATGCGAAAGCAAGGGGGAGGCATGATCGTGAATGTTAGTTCCATGGTTTCAAAGAACGCCTACCCCTTTCTGGGGGCCTATGCGTCCACCAAATATGCTTTGAATGCCTTGTCTCTCACGGCACGCGCTGAACTGGCCAAAGATCTTATTGTTGTCAGTCTGTTGCATCCTCGAATGACCGCAACACGGTTTGGCGAGAATTCTTTAGGGTCTCGACCGGACTTTACTTCTCGTGGCGGCACACCACTTCCTGTGGATACCCCAGAAATGGTGGCTCAAAAGCTCCTAGGTCTTGTGGCTTCTGAAGCGGCTGAAGCGACCATGCCCTAAGCCTACTGCCAGCCTCAAGGGAGTTCAATCGCTTTGCTGAAACTATGCTTCAGCATGTGTTTTATGCTCTTTTGAGATAAGGCTAAACAGCCAAGGGGGTTCAAGATGTTCGCTGCCGTCGTTAAAGTACTTTTGCTTTGGTTAGGTATACCTGCCCTAGTGGGAATGATGGTGAGCTCCTGGGTACAATCTCTGGTCACAGATCAGGGAGTGTCCTTTGTTGTGGGGGTCATCACATTTGTGACAGTACTGGGGATTATGTCGGTTGTGAATACCGTCTTTGACTTGTTTAGCGGCGGGTCAAGCACCACGAATTACAACGACTATTCCCAGCATGGGCCAACACACAATCATTATACTTCCCATTTGTACGACCAGCGTAGTGTTCACTTTCATGAGGATA
>DAIDJJ010000110.1:0-8840 GCA_027451385.1 Spirochaetales bacterium
AGTGATACACCCGGGTTTCGGTGGTGGGGGGATCAGAATACGAACTCGGGGTTTGAACCAAACCGTGGGTAGAGGTTGAGGCAATGAGAGCCCAGCGCTCTTGATCCCACGGGGGAAGGTGAGTGCCACGGCTAAAATCTGACGTGGGGTCAAGCCAGACAGGATGCGGTCCCCCCACATAGACTATGGCGTGGTCAAACCAATCCAGACCGGGGACTTGCGGGGGAATGTCTCGGTTGGAACCGTCCCATAATAAAGCCACTTCAGCCGGATAACCGGCCAGTCGCAAGAGATTCGTTAATAAAACAGCTTTATCTTTGCAGTCGCCATAGCCTCGGGCCAAGACTGTTTGAGGTGGATAGGGCACCAGGGAGTTTTGACCCAACTCCAAACCCACGTAGCGAACTTTGGCGTTGATCCACTGCATGAAGGTTGCGGCGGCTTGAGGAAGGGTTTTGGTGTTGCCCGGCGGAACCGTAACAGTGCTGTTTTGTATGGTTTTTTGGATTTGCTTCGCATAAGCGGTGGCTAAGTCACCCCAGGACGGTGCGGTCGAAAAGGCGAGTGAGGGGTAGAGGTGAGCCTCTCGAGGTAGGTTTTCTTCAGAAATCACCACGCCGGGGAGTGGGCCTTGTTTGACCGTCCATTCCCGTAGCTGGCCTCGGACCAGAGACTGGACTTGAGGGAGGGGGGTGCCTAAAGCTTGCCAGGTAAAAGGGGTAGTTAGCGGGGCTTGAAGGGAGAGGTCGACAGCTAAAACAGGAGTTTCTCCCCCAAATTGCCATTGGTCAGCCACTCCCGCTCCAGGGAGGAGGGGATGACTGACCGTCGTGACTTCTTCTTCAATGATGGACCCCGGTCCCACATGAGGATAGGGCGCTTGAAGGGTTTTGCTGTCTGAATATACGCTATCGTCAGCGGTGTTTTGAAGTTCGACTAGCGAAGAGGTGTCCAAGGGCCACACACTGCCATCGGGGTTGATGACCTGTCCATGTATTTGGGGCCGTTCTTCGTGCCAAGGACTCCAAGAAACTTTCACTTGGCCCCAACCGTCTACGGCTTCGGATTTTTGAATACGGTAGACCATGAAACCTTGTCGGGTCTCGGTGCCGTCAGCACTGAACGAGATCTTTCCGATTTCATACAAGATGACGACCGGTTGATCAGGATAAAAATGGGCGTCCGTGGCAATGGCTAAAACTTTGGCAGCGGGAACTTGAAAGTAATCTTGGTGCCAGAGTTGTCGAGCTTGGTCGCTAAAGGAAGCCTGCTCCGCCGAAACTACTGCTCCCCAAAGCAAGAATAACAACACCCCAATTTGACGCATGACAACTCCTAACTGGTTCAACAGGTCAACTTAAAGCTAACACGTGCCGTTCAAGACTACAAGTTGAGTTCAGGTCTACATTTTGAAGTTGTGTTCCCCCCTGGACTCGAGGCAGTCATGATGCTAAACTTTGCTCCTGCGTGCTGGGTTTGCCCGGCAAGGCCAAGACGAGTAAGCGAAACCGAACCGACAGAGAAAAGGCCTCGTGGCTGAGAGGGCCTTTCGGAAATCCTTCGCCCAAAACCCCTTGGCGGCATTCTTTTCGAAACCGGAGCCGGTGATGGCAGACGCGAGTAGTTAAGAACGGCCTTCCTTCGGCAAAACAGACGAAGGTGACCCTCCGTCATGGGTGACGAGCGCGCCCTCTTCGGTGAGAGGCGAAGCCGGGTGGTACCGCGGAAGCCGTTAGTTTCCGTCCCAGCGCACGAAACACAGGAGTGTATCATGGCTGTTACGGAAACCGCCCAAAAACGTCTTGAGGCGGATGAATCCCTTTTTAAAAAACGGCATAGTCTGGCCCACATTATGGCCGAGGCCGTCCTCGAAGTTTTTCCCGAAGCGCAAATCGCGATTGGTCCCCCCGTCGATAATGGGTTTTATTACGATTTTGGTCTGCCCAGGCCTCTCACCGAAGCCGACTTTCCTGAAATTGAAGAAAAAATGCGTCAAATTATCCGGACGCGAAGCCCCTTCGTTCGTGAGGTTGTTACCAAGGACGAGGCGGCAAAAGTCTTTGCTGGCCAGACCTATAAACTCGCCATATTAAAAGACCTGGGGGCAGGGGAAGAAATCAGCCTGTACCGGTCGCATAACTTTGTCGACTTGTGCCGGGGGCCGCACGTAGAGGATACCAGCCGCCTGGACCCTTCCAGCTTTAAATTAGCCAAAGTGGCGGGGGCCTATTGGAAGGGCGATGAAAAATCTCCCATGTTGCAACGGCTTTACGCTTACGCCTTTCACAGCCGCAAGGATCTTGAAGCTTACCTGAAGCAGCTTGAAGAAGCCGAAAAACGCGATCACCGTCGACTAGGCAAAGAACTGGATCTGTTTCATTTGGATGCCGAAAATCCCGGACAAATCTTTTGGCATCCGGCAGGCTGGGCCGTTTGGCGAGTCATCGAAGATTATATTCGGGAAAAAATCCGCTTAGCCGGTTACCAAGAAATTAAGACACCGTCGGTCATGCCCCAGTCCTTATGGGAACGCTCCGGTCACTGGGCTAAGTATAAGGACAATATGTTTGTTTCCGAGAGTGAAAAGCGGTTGTTTGCCCTCAAGCCCATGAACTGTCCGGGACATATTGAGGTCTTCAAACAGGGCTTAAAAAGTTACCGTGACCTGCCCTTGCGCTTGGCTGAGTTCGGCTCTTGTACCCGCAACGAAGCCTCGGGTGCCTTGCACGGCATTCTTCGCGTGCGGGGTTTTGTGCAAGATGATGCGCATATCTTTTGTACAGAGGCTCAAATCGAGTCAGAAGTGAAAGGGTTTTGCGACCTCTTGCGAAACGTCTACCAAGACTTTGGTTTTCAGGACGAAAAGATTTTAGTGCGTCTAGCTCTGCGGCCCGAGTTACGTTTGGGCGATGACGCGACCTGGGACAAGGCTGAAACGGCCCTGGGAAATGCCTGTCGTGCGGCAGGTTTTGAGTACGTCGAGGCCCCGGGGGAAGGGGCTTTCTACGGTCCCAAATTGGAATTTACACTTATTGATGCCCTGGGTCGAGGCTGGCAGTGTGGTACCATACAGCTGGACTACCAGATGCCCTCGGCAGAACGCTTAGACGCCGAATACGTGGGCGAAGACGGGGCCCGTCACCACCCCGTCATGCTGCACCGGGCGATTTTAGGCTCGTTGGAACGCTTTATTGGTATTCTGATCGAACATTTTGCGGGGGCTTTTCCCCTTTGGCTCGCCCCGACTCAGGCTGTGGTCGTGTCAGTAGGCGAGTCTTTTAACGCTTATGCGCTCAAAGTCGCTCAAGACTTGAAGGAGCTTGGGTTTAGGGTCGAAGCTGACCTCAGGGATCAAAAAATGGGGGCAAAGATCCGCGACGCTCAACTTCGCAAAGTTCCCTATATGTTGGTGGTCGGAGCTCAAGAAGAAGCTGCCGGTACCGTGAGCTTACGTACCCGCACTGGTGAACAGTCCAATGCCCTGCCCTTTGCCGACTTTGTGCGCCAATTGACCGCCAAGGTGTCCGAGAAACAGATGATTTAGGAGTCCTTATGACTGGTCTCAATGAGGTCATACACTATGTGCTGAGTTTTCAGCCCTATGTTCTTTTGCCCCTGATTATTTTTGCTTTAGCCTTAGTGTTTCGCTTGGGTGTGGGAACGGGGTTTCGAGCGGCGCTTACGATCGGTATTGGCTTCATTGGGATATTTTTAGTCTTTGACTACTTTGTGGGGGTAATTCACCCCGTCATTCTGGCCATGGGAAGCCGGTGGGGGCTTCAACAAACGACTTTGGATGTCGGTTGGCCACCCCTTGCTGCGATGACGTGGTCTTACCCTTGGGCGGCAGTCATTCTGGCGATTTTGCTGGGGGTGAATGTCTTGCTTTTAGTGGTTCGCTTTACCCGAACTGTCGATATTGATGTCTGGAACTATTGGCATGTGATCTTTTTGGCCTTGATGGTGCAAACGGTGACCGGTAACTTTTGGTTGGCGTTAGCCGCCGCTGTGGTCGCTTTTGTTCTCGTTTTAAAACTGGCCGAGTGGAGTGCTCCGGCGGTCAATAAATTGACTGGTCTGAAAGGGATCTGCATTCCCCACCTCTCTGGTTTGGCGTACTTCCCTGCGGCAGTGGCCTTAGATGCCCTGCTAGCACGGATTCCGGGGCTAAAACGTTGGCATCTGTCACCGGAATCTCTGCAAAAACGGTTAGGCTTGGCGGGGGAACCCGCCGTGATTGGTTTAGTTGTAGGCCTGCTGTTGGCTTGGGCCGCTGGCTACGATGTGAAGCTGATCTTGGAAACAGGGGTGAAGCTCGCCGCCGTGGTTTTCATTCTCCCCAAAATGGGAGCGATCTTAGGCGGTGCTTTAGTCCCCATCTCGGAAGGAATGAAAAGCTTTGTCGCGAAAAAATTTCCTCGACTGGGACCCACCTTTATTGGTCTAGACGTCGCCGTCATGTTCGCAACCCCGTCGGTTATGGTATCGACCGTCCTGTTGATGCCACTGGCCTTATTACTTGCCCTGGTTCTGCCAGGAGTGAATTTCATTCCCCTGGGCGATTTAACCAACCTTTTGGTCCCCATGGCCCTGATTTCGGCGGCAGTACGGGGAAACTTAGTCCGCTCTTTGATCCTGGGAATTCCTTCGATCATTGCCAACCTCTATATTGCCACGGGGTTAACCGCCTTGTGGCCGCTCTTGGCGAAAGCGACGCATACTCAAGTGTCGGCGTCTTCTTACACGGTATTTTTGGATGGTGGGAACTTTTGGCGAGCCTGGTTCCTGAACCTCTTTTCTGGCGGTTGGATTGGCTGGTGTTTTGTCCCGGTGGGAATTCTTGTGCTTTATGTGACCTGGAAGCTGACCAGACCTGGAACCCAACTAGGTCCCGAAGCTCAAGAGTAAGCTTTTGGGGTGGACTTGTTTCACTTTGAGTGGACTTGTCCTACTTAGCGGGACAGTTTCTCTAAAAGAGCTTCCCAACGCCGGCGGAAAACCCACCCCAACGTGACGGCTAGAACGGCAAAACTCCCCAGCACGACGACGGGAGTCCATTGGGCACCCCCTGCGGCACTCCCCGCCCAGCTGGACAGAAAGAGCGCTGGAAAGCGGGCCGCCGAAGAAATGGCGAGAAAAAAGCCTAAAGGCACCCGAGAAAACCCTGCCACGTAGCATAAGGCATCCTTAGGAACCCCAGGAATCAGAAATAAAAGGAAGGTCACCAGTAGCCATCTGGGTTGACTCAAGAGTTTTTCTCCGGCTTCAAGCCGCTCTGCCTGTATAAAAATGCCGACCAGCCGTCGTCCCCATCGACGGGCTAGGAGAAAGCTCAAGGCGGCTCCGACCGTAATGCCGATGAGCGACCAAAGACAGCCCAACCAGGTCCCAAAAAGCCAACCACCTACCAGTTGGGTTACCTCTCCAGGAATCACAAAAATAACGACTTGAAGAGCTTGAAGGCCCATAAAAGCCAGTGGTGCCCACGCCCCTTCGTTGAGGAGCAGTTCTTTGAGTTGATTTCGATGAGAAAAAAGGTGCCAAAGCGGTTCATGATAAACCCACACCAGACCTGCAAGGACTATGCTGACGAACACCAAGATCATACCGCTTGCGATTTTATGAAGTCCCTGACGAGAAACGCGCATTTTGCCTCCGGGGGAACAGTCTTGAACTTAACACACTTTATTTTATCTTGCATTAGTGGTTTTCAAAGCCTTCAAGCTGGCCTTAGCTGAGGCTTTCACGTTAAGCTGGCGCAGAGGAGCGAAACCATGACTATCCGTGAGTTGGGCCTAGTACTGGGACTTGGAGGCTTACTTGCCTCGTCTTTGCCGGCTCAAGAAACCTTGTTATCAGTTCAAAAGCCGGACCAAAGCTGGTACTACATTGATACAACAGGAAAAACCAGACTGAGTGGCCCGTATTTGGCTGCCGATGATTTTACAGACGGGTTGGGCCGTGTGGCGCTTTCCAACACCATCACGGGGTTTATCAATGCCCAAGGAAAGGTTGTGTTTGAGCTTCCTGTCCCGTTTTCACAAACGGCGGGATTTTCTGAGGGGCTGGCTTGGTTTGTGCAAGACGGCCGTATGGGGTTTGTGAATACCGCAGGCCAACAAATTATTCCCCCCCGTTTTTTACCTGAAACCGACCGTAGTCAGCAAGCATCCCAACCGTATCTTCCTGTATTTTTTACCAACGGGATGGCCCCGGCTCGGGCCGCGATGACGGTTGGTTGGCTGAAGCCGGATGGGACTTGGGTGAAGTCTCCTGTGCAAAAAGTCCACGTGGATGGGGACCCTCTTGCCGCTGTTTTTACTCCTTTGATGCCATTTTCGGAAGGGCTGGCTGCCTATTCCAACGGCCATGCTTTCGGTTACCTCAATGCCGAGGGGCAAACCGTAATTACTCCCGCTTTCGATTATGCTCGCCCCTTTTCCGAAGGCTTGGCCTTGGTGCGCCAAGGCTTAAGTTGGGGCTATATTGATCGCCAAGGGAATTGGGTGCTATCACCGCAATACCCCGAGGCTCGTGATTTTCATGTGGGACGAGCCGTGGTCGCCCTCAAAGACGGTTGGGCTCTCATCGACCGCATGGGTAAGGTTTTGACTCGCGGTTGGAAAGATCTTGCTTTGGCCGAAGACCTTAACGTGAAATTGACGTCTGATCCTTTATACGTTTACCAGAATTCCGAGGGAAAACGAGGCTTGGTCGACTCCGATGGTCGACTTTTGGGACCCGCAGAATGGGATCAAGTCTATGCCTTTGTTGATAACCATGCCTTGGTAGTCAAAGACAAACTTTTAGGCCTGATCGACCGAAAGGGACAAGTGACCATTCCCGCGCATTGGGTCGACTTAGGCTACGAACGAGAAGGCTTGATTGCTTTTTCACAGGACAAAAAGTGGGGCTGGTTAAATGCCCAAGGAAAACCCGTGATCCCCGCCTCGTGGGTGTGGGCCGGAGATTTTCAGGGGGGATACGCTCCTGTATTTGATGGCCGCGCGGGTGGGTTGGTCGATCAAACAGGAAAACTCGTCGTAAAGCCCGTGTATCAAGAGCTTGGGAACCTGGTCGAAGGGTTCCGTATCATGAAGTTGAACGGAAAATATGGTTTTCTGAAAGCCGATGGCGAAGTGGCACTACCGGCAGAGTACGATGAAGTCAAAGATTTTCAAAACGGTCAGGCTTGGGTGGCACAGAATGGCCAGGTATTTCGCATCAATACCGAAGGAAAACGCTTAGATTCCCAAGGGTGGGATTCGGTGGCGTTAGCCAAAGCCGGTCAACCTGTCCTCACGGCCAGCGGAGGCAAGATGGGCTTCATCAATACGAAGGGGGATTGGGCCATTCCCCCCCTTTGGGATAGAGCCCTGGGGTTTGACGATGGAAAAGGCCTCGTGGCGCGTCGAGAAGGTAACTCTGCACGTTGGTACTATACCGATAACAAAGGCACCCCGTTATTCACCGACAAAGCCTGGACGCCTTTCAGTCTCTTTCATGATGAACGGGCTTTTGTGGTTTTGGGCCGGGATGACGAAGGCCTTCATCTCGGACTCATCGACTCCCAAGGAAAGTTATTGGCCAAGGGCTTTCGCTTGACGTTGGGGGGCTTTAGCGAAGGCCTCGCTGCGGTAGCGTTTGAAGACGGTACATGGGGCTACGTAGATACCAACGGAAAACGTCTTTTTCCTGGAAAAACGTGGAACCGTACCTACCCGTTTCGAGAGGGCCTTTCGACGGTAGAGGTGGACGGAAAGTACGGCTATGTGGACAAAACGGGGAATTTCGTCATTCCAGCCCGTTTTGCCCATGCCGGACTTTTTTCCGGCGGGTTAGCCTGGGTAGAGGAGGCGGAACAGCAAGAATACATTGACAAGACCGGAAAAGTGGTCTGGAGTCAGCCTGCTTCCCGCCCCTAAACCCGTAAACCCTGAATCGCGCTCTGCAGTGGTCTTCTTAATAAGTAAGTCCAAAGCCGACCGGAAATACAGAAGTTTTCTGGTCGCTTTCTATGGGCCATGGCTGGGGCAGGTGGCCACGAGGGGCGACTTGTCCCGCCAGAACCTGAGCATCGGCACCTGCTTCACTTCCGGGGAGCCAAACCTCGGCAAAGGCTTGTGAAGCCTTGAGGATGGTGTTCATGACCAAGGGTCTTCCCGAAACCACCAGGGTGATCAAAGGGGCCTGAGGCAGGTGACCTGCTAAACGATCCCAAAGGGCTTGGTCATCGCTGTCCATGGTCAGACTCGGATTGTCGCCTTTCATTTCGGCATAAGGTTTTTCACCAATCACCAAAATCACGGCGTCCGGGTGAAACGTGCTGGGCACAGTTGAAAGGTCGCCATCACGTGCATACACAACATGCGAGGAACCATAGACTTGATTTAAGCCGTCTAAAAGAGAGGAGCCAGGAACTGGGGCCCCTTCTAGGCCTTGCCAGGTAAGGGTCCAACCACCGCAAAGATCCCCCATGTCATCCGCCTTGGGGCCGATTACTAAGAGGTTTTTTCCGGGTTTTAAGGGAAGAACCCCTTGGTTTTTCAGCAGAGTGAACGATTCTTGAGCCGCTCGCCCAGCCAAATCTTGTTGAGCCTGATTGGAAAACTGGGAGGCCCCGAGGTCTGATAGATCGGCGTCCGGTACCGGGTGTTCAAATAGTCCCAACGTAAACTTGACGGTGAGTATCCGTCTTACCGCGTCATTGATTCGACTCAAGGGAATTTTTCCGTTGTTGACGTCGTCGGTGACCGCATGAATAAAATCGTAAAGGGAAGTTTCAATTGAACAGCTAACCCTTTAAAATCTGTGAATTAAAAGTAGCCACGACTCAGGAA
>DAIDJJ010000111.1:0-8836 GCA_027451385.1 Spirochaetales bacterium
CCCAGGAATCGATCACCGCCTGAGCCCCTGCGGCAACTCTGGCCGTCCAAACGGCCATGGTGTTGCCCGAGCCGTAGCTGGCCAAAAGGTATTTTTTTCCAACCAGCTGAGACCCCCACGCCGCGGCTCGCTCACGCAAAGACCAAGCCAGCGAAAGCCACAGGCTTCCGGTGTAAAGGTTACCCAATTGGGCCGCAGGAACTAAAGATTCAAAAAAGCCACGCTCGGAGAGATGGGCATGAATGCGTTCACTAGATAGTGGGGTGTGAAGGTTAAAGAGCTTTTCAAGGGCTCCCACGGGCATTTGGGCATAAGGAACGTGGAGGCAGAAGGCGTCTATACTGTTGAGTTCTTCTTGAGGTGAAACCCCGGCGCGTTGGCAGTGATCGGCAAATGCTTCCAGAAAGGCCTCATGGTAGCAGGCCAGCGAGAACCCCCCGCGCACCTTGGCGGTGGTGCTTCCTAGAGGACGAAAAAAGTCATCGACGTCTTTGCTGTAAAAGCCCACCGAGTCGAGGTCAAATTCCAGCAGTTGGGGGTTCGTCTCGAGCCAAAGGGCGGTGGCTCCCGCCCCTTGAGTCACCTCAGCGGTCGAGGGGGCCGGGTAGCGGGCAATATCGGAGGTGATCACGGCGGCGGCGTCCCCTGGACGACCAAAGGCTTTGAGAGAACCGGCCAGAGTCAGAGCTGCCAAGGACCCTCCCGCACAGGCCTGCTGGACTTGAAAGCTGGCAAGATGGAGGGGAAGGGGGGTGGAGGTTTTTGCCATCAGACCTTGAAGATAGCTGGAACCGGCTTTGCTCATATCTACCGAGGTTTCTGTACCCAAGGTTAAATAGCGAAGGCCAGAACGTTGAAGTTCCGATTTTCGCGAAAGTAAAGTCCGCAAGGCTTCGGCACCCAGCGTAATGGTGTCTTCCCATAACTCAGGAAAGCGCATCGTCTGCTGACCTGTGGTGTGGATTGCTCGATCCAAGTGCTTTTGCAGGTCAGGATTCTCTTGAATCCGCTTTACGGTTAAGGTCGCGATCGAAAGCCGGGCTTCAGGAGCAAAGACGGAAAGGTCGGATAAACCTACGGGTACAAAATTCATATCCTTAGTATACTGGAAGCTTACCGGCCAAGGCAAACCGTTGCCGAAAAGCGGAAATTCCAGTATACCTGGAGCAAGGAAATTCATGAAAACGGCAGTGCTCCTTTCAGGGGGAGTGGACAGTTCAGCGGCGTTGTTTCGTCTCAAAGAACAAGGCGGTCACCAGCTAACAGCGTATTATTTAAAGATCTGGTTAGAGGATGAACTTTCGTACCTCGGGGATTGTCCCTGGGAAGAAGACCTTGCGTATGCCCGGGCGGTTTGTGATCAGGCCGGAGTTCCTCTCAAAGTTATCCCTTTACAAACAGAATATTACGAACGGGTGGTTTCCTATGCGATTGAGGAACTTAAAGCGGGACACACCCCTTCCCCAGATATTTTTTGCAACCTTCGCGTCAAGTTTGGGGCTTTTTTTGATAAGGTAGAAGATTCTTTCGATAAAGTAGCCAGTGGTCATTCCCTCTCGGGGTTTGAAGAAGGGGTGGCGAAATTGTGGCGGTCTCCGGATCCCGTCAAGGACCAATCCTATTTCTTGTCCCATTTGACCCAGGCTCAGGTCGCCAAAATTCTGTTTCCAATTGGGGCTTTGCACAAAGCTCAAGTCCGTCAGATGGCCCAAGATTGGAACCTTGCCAACAAAGACCGCAAGGACAGTCAAGGCATTTGTTTTTTAGGAAAAATTAAATACAACGACTTTGTGAAGTACTATCTTGGGGAAAGACCCGGCCTCATTCTGGAACGAGAGACCGGAAAAAAACTCGGAGAACACAAGGGCTTTTGGTTTCATACCATTGGCCAAAGGCAAGGCCTAGGGCTGGGAAACGGACCCTGGTTTGTCGTGGCCAAGGACATCGACGCCAATGTGATCTACGTTTCGCACCAAGAGCACCGAGAGGAACAAGGAAAATCCTCGTTCGTATGCGGTCAATTGACTTGGATTTCACGGCCCCCGCGAGAGGACGAAGCCTTGGTGTGTAAACTGCGCCATGGCCCCGACCTCATTCCTTGCACAATCCAGTGGGGTCAGAGCCCTTTAGGGGAACCTCGCCTTCATATCCACCTTACACGTCCTGACCGGGGTTTAGCTCCTGGCCAGTTCTGTGTCCTGTATGCCGGAACAGAATGTTTGGGCGGTGGCATGATCTTAGAAGCTTTCTGGACAGTTACGCCTTAACCTGCTTTTGAGGGGGCAAAACCTCATTGGTCAATTTTTCACCATTAAAAAACTCTCGCACGTTGTTTAACGTGGTTTGGGCGATGTTGGCCAGAGCTTCTTCGGTAAAGAAGGCCTGATGGCTGGTTAAGAGCACATTAGGAAAGGTCAAAAGACGGGCCAAAACGTCATCTTTGACGATGAGGTTCGAATAATCTTCAAAAAAGTAGTCTGTTTCTTCTTCGTAGACGTCCAGCCCCGCGCTACCAATTTGACCCGAGCGAAGACCCTCGAGTAAATCTTCGGTTCGGATTAACTTTCCCCGGCCTGTATTGATAATCATGACGCCGGGTTTCATCATCGCGATGGTTTCGCGGTTGATCATATGGATATTTTGAGGGGTCAGTGGGCAGTGCAAAGTCAAAATATCGGCTCGTTCGTAAGCTGTTTCTAAGTCGACTAACTCAATATCATGTTCCTCTGCCCAGGCTTTGGCGGGGTAGGGGTCGTAGGCTAACACGGTCATACCAAAGCCTTGAAGGATTTCACAAACGATGCGTCCGATTTGCCCGGTTCCAATGATGGCGGCGGTTTTTCCGTACATATCAAACCCTAAAAAGCCGTTGATTGAAAAATTCGAATCTCGGGTACGGTAAAAGGCTCGGTGGGTGTTTCTATTCAAGGTGAGCATCATCGAAACGGCGTACTCAGCAACGCCATGAGGAGAATAGGCGGGGACGCGAGCCACTTTTAAACGGCCTGCACAGGCTTTGAGATCCACATTGTTGTACCCAGCACTTCTCATGGCGATGAGCTGAGTTCCATAAGAGGCCAGTTTCTCGACCACTTCGGCATTGATCGTATCGTTCACAAAGGCACAGACGGCATCAAAGCCCTGACACAGCGAAACAGTTTGCGGGGTCAGGTGGTTGGGAAAAAAGGTCAAAGAAAACCCAAACTGCTGGTTTTGCCGTTCAAACGACTCTTTGTCGTAAGGTTTTGTGTCAAAAAAGGCAAGGCGGACGTCGGCGGGTGTCATGATGCTCCTTGGTCGCAGGGACCTCATAGTATGATGATAACACTTATCAGAAATTACGGCGAGAAGAAAGCCCCGAAGGCTTGATGAGTTTCTGTTGCGACAGAAATTTTTCTGATTTAGACTTAGGTTATGGACCCGCTTACCCTTTATTTTGTTCTGATTTTAGAAACGTTTTCTTTAGCCTTGGTCCTGCTATTATTTCGAACTCAATTTTGGCAATGGGAAGAAATTCGGTGGCTATTGCTCGGGAACGTGCTAGGGTTCTTGGGGTTGTGTGTCATTTTTTTACGTCAGAGCTTTGATCCGGCATTTTTGATTGTCGCGACAAATTGGTTAATTTTTGGGGGGTTCTGCGCCTATACGTTGGCCTCGTATGCTTTCTGGCAGACCAAACGGCCGGTGCGTTATTTAGCGATTCTTTTTGTTGCACTTGTCGGGTTGACGACCTGGTTCACCGTGGTGCAACCCCTGCCTTGGGGGCGAGTGGTCAGCTTTGCCGTTTTGACCGCCTTGGCCATTGGGGCTTCGGGTTTTCCGGCAATTCCGAAAGCGGCTGAATCCGGTTTAGCTAGGTACTTTCGCCGTTTGAGTGTGGTCATCACCTTAGTGGCAGTCTTGTTTTTGCTCAGAGGTGTGTGGGCGGCGTATGAACAACCCATGGTTCTTCTTTCGCATAGCTGGGCCTCAACCCGTTTTTTGTACGCCATCATATTTCTCGTGTTTTTTTACAATCTGGGTTTTGTTTATATGATTATGACCCGACGCAATCTTTCGCTTGAAGCTGTCAATAAGCGAAATGATCAATTATTTCGACTGATCGGTCATGATTTGCGGGGCCCTTTGGGGTCTTACGAAGAAAGCTTTGAGGACTTGGCCCAACAAGTTTGTCTGGAACCGGCAGAACTTCAGCAGAGTGTGGCGATATTCCAGGCTAGTGCCCGTCAAGCTCGCGAACTTTTAGAAAGTCTGTTGGATTGGCGAACCCTCAGTTCCGGCGAGTTGAGCCTACAAACCAGCTTATTACGACTGAGCGAGATCGTGAATTCTGTTTTTGAACTTTTGACTCCTATGGCTCAAAAGAAAAATGTCAGGTTAGAAAACCTCTGTGACCCGCAAGCTTTCTTATCTGCGGACCGCAGGGCTGTCGAAACCATCGTTCGCAATCTCATCGCGAATGCCATTAAGTTTTCACCGGCAGGTGGAGCGGTTATGGTTCAAACTCAAAAAGAAGAGAAATGTACCCTTTTGCAGATTCGCGATCACGGGCAGGGAATTCCTGAGGAAATCTTACAACGCCTTCAAGAAAATGATCGCCTGCCTTCTCGCCGAGGTACTTCCGGCGAAAAAGGCTCTGGTTTTGGCCTCGTGTTGTGTCGACAGTGGGCTGAATTGTCCGGTTTGGAACTGACTTTCACTCGGCCCGAGGAAGGGGGGACTCTGGCGGTCTTGGCGGGAAAAAGTCCTCGTTTGTCCAAGAATACTTGACCTAGGATATAGGTTAGCTTTACATTAAAGAGACAATGTCGTTTCAATGAGTTGAATCAAGGAGAAAACCATGCCCTCAGCAGATAAACCTGGGTTTGCAACCTCGGCCATTCATTCTGGCCAGACCCCTGATGCGGTCACCCTTTCGCGGGCGGTACCGATTTATCGGACAAGTTCCTATGTGTTTAAGAACACAGAGCACGCTGCCAATTTGTTCGCCCTGAAAGAGTTCGGGAATATTTATACCCGACTGGGCAACCCTACTCACGATGTGCTGGAACAACGGATTACAGCTTTGGAAGGTGGTGCTGCCTCGGTAGCTGTAGCTTCGGGAACCAGTGCTATCTTCTACACTGTGATCACGATCGCGAAAGCTGGAGACCACATTGTGTCGGCGTCGAACCTGTACGGCGGTACTTACACCATGTTTGAAGCCATTTTGCCGGATTTGGGAATCACCACCTCCTTTGTTGATGTGCGTGACCCCTCGAGCTTTGAAAAAGCTATCCGCCCCAATACGAAGTTGCTGTACGTCGAAACGATCGGCAACCCAGCTTTGGACGTGGCCGATATCGAAGCCATTGCCAAGGTAGCTCACGCTCACGGCCTTCCCTTAGTTGTGGATGCCACCTTTACCACCCCGTATTTGTTGAAGACCATCGAACATGGGGCCGATATCGTGGTTCAGTCCTTAACGAAATGGATTGGCGGGCATGGAACTGCCATTGGCGGTATCGTAACGGATTCCGGTAAGTTTGATTGGTCTGATAAGAAGTTTGAATTGTTCAATCGACCCGACCCCAATTACCATGGTCTACGTTGGGCCGTGGATTTACCCCCCGAGCTTCGTTCTATTGCTTTTGCTCTACGTTTTAGAACAGTCCCATTAAGAAATCTGGGCGCCAGCTTAACTCCTGATAGTGCTTGGATTTTCTTACAGGGTTTAGAAACTCTCGATTTGCGCATGCCTCGCCACTGCGAAAACTCGCAAAAAGTGGCTGAGTTCCTTCAGAAACATCCCAAGGTAGCTTGGGTTCGTTACCCTGGTTTGCCCTCAGACCCCGCCCATGCCACGGCGAAAAAATACCTCAAGAAGGGGTTTGGCAGCGTCGTAGTCTTTGGCGTCAAGTCAGGTCGCGACGGCGGGGCCCAATTCATCGATAACTTAAAACTGTTTTCTCACCTGGCCAACGTCGGCGATGCGAAATCTTTAGCGCTTCATCCGGCGACCACCTCACACTCTCAAATGACCGAAGAGCAACAAAGGGCTAGTGGGTTGACCCCGGACTTGGTTAGGCTTTCCGTGGGCTTAGAAAATATCGATGATATTTTGGCCGATTTGGACCAAGCCCTGTCCCATAGCTGATTGTTTTGGACTTGAGTTAACCCCGGGTTTGCCCGGGGGCTAGTCCTCAGCAATTATCGCTGTGTTTCAGGAATTTTATCGTCGAAAAGATGTCGTAAAATCGTCGAAAAAAATTCGTAAAATCGTCGAGAAAATGTCGTAAAATCATCGAGAAAATTTCGAATTTACAGCTAAAATGAATTTCGAAGGTCACGAGGTCTCAACGTGAAGTCAAAAGCTTCTCAGCGGGGGGGCTTTTTGAGGGACCGCGAAAAATACCGGGCTTTATCAAACAAAGAAATCACCATGATGAAACCGGCTGTAATTTCGGTACCTTGGAGAAAAACCGAGCCGGCAAGGCCATGCCAGCGAAGAAAAACCATGATTTCTAAGGCATAAAGCACCATAAGGGCAAATAAACTGGCTTTACCTAACCAGGTCGTCTCTAAAAGTGGCTTCTTAGCGCGCCAAAACAAGAGTAGGCTACCGACAATTTGAAAGATAAGCCGGACTAACACAAGCGCTAACAACCAAGTCGGAAGAACACCCGAAATTCCTAGAATCAGGGTAAGGGTCATTAGGATGATGTAATCACTCGACGAGTCAATGAGTTGACCGAGACGAGACCCCCAGTTGAAGGTTCGAGCTAAAAACCCATCGGCTAGATCTGTTAAAAATACCACCGTGATAAAAATGACAAGAGGCCAGGCTAGGTCATGCCGGTCGCGAGCCAGCAAAAAAAGTACAGTGAGCGCGGGGAGGGACGAGAGCCGGAAGAGGGTCAAAATGTTGGGCCAGCCCAAGTCGGTCAGCGGTGTGCCGTCAAGTTTTGTGAAAAGTGCTCTAAAGCGCAACAAAACCACCCAGACGATGCCATGCCAAGCCCAGACGGCAGGAACAAAGATTTCGTTACCTGGAGCTCCCAAGCGGTAGCACGTCGAAAGAAAAAGGAATATTAGCGTTTGCATGAGCCCAAGGCCAATCCAGGTGAGACCTAGCTTACGCTCAAACTTCGACAGCGACATGCCTTTGAACATACCTTTACGGGCCGTGAGTTGACAAGGGGCTTTTGCGATATTAGTCTTGGCCCATGAACCTGGCCAACCGCATTACCATGTTCCGGATTTTTCTTGCGCCTGTTGTTTTAATTGTTTTTGAAGCTATTCTTGCTTTTCCTCCTTATCAACTGCCTCTGCTGATCTCTTTAGCTGTGATTTTTGTTGTTTCTGAATTTTCTGACGTTTTGGATGGCTTAGTTGCCCGACGTTTGGGACAGACCAGCAGTATCGGTAAGTTGCTTGATCCCTTCTCGGATGTTGTCTCACGGCTGACGGTGTTTTTATGCCTCTTGATGGTAGGTATAGCCCCCTGGTGGGCTTTTGCCGTAATCCTTTACCGAGAATTGGGAATGACCTTCCTCAGAATGGTGATGGTGTTGCAAGGCCGCGTTCAAGCGGCCTCTGTATGGGGAAAACTCAAAGCCTGGGTGTACTTCTTTACCTCGTTGTCCGGTTTAGGTCAATTTTTTGCTCTGAAGCTTTTCCCCGCAGTGTCCTTTTCTCTTTGGAATCTGATTACCCAGGTGCTGTTTGCCTTAGCCGCAGCGGCGGCCGTGTTGAGCTTTATACCGTATTGGCGCACTTTTCGTCGGAGGTCGTCATGAAGGGGCATGTCTGGGTTTCGGGAGAATTGTCGCTAGAAAGCATAGCCGCCCGTTTGGCTTCCTTAGAAGAAACCCTGATCTACAAACTTTTGGACCGGTCTCAGTTTTTGCGAAATAAAGGGGCTTACGAACCGGGAAAGAGCCAGTTCCTTCCTCCAGAACCGGTAAGTTTGCTCGAACTGCGGTTATTACACCAAGAAAAGCTAGATGCGACGTTTGGCCGGTACCAAATTCCCGAAGAACGCCCCTTTTACTCGGGGCTCCCTGAACCCAGACGACGCTTGGGGGTGACTCAGTCCCAGCTTAAAATCACCGATTTCGATGTCATCAACGTTTCGGGCAGTATACTTTCTGCGTATAGCAAGTTTCTCTCTGTGCTCTGCTTAGAGGGGGATGACGGCCAGTGGGGGTCGTCCGTCGAACACGATGTGATTTGTCTTCAGGCCTTAGCTCGCCGCATTCACTTTGGCGGCCTCTATGTGGCCGAATCAAAGTTTCTGGAAAACCCACAAAAGTATTCTGTGTTAATTCGGGAACGAAATGAAGCCGGCTTAGAAGAAGCCTTAACCCGTCCTGAAGTCGAAATGAAAGTTTTAGATCGGGTTAGGCTCAAGGTTCAAGCCATTCAGTCGATCAGCGACCCGGCCTTGAGGGTGTTGGTTGATCCTGAAGGGATTGTCCAGTTTTTTTCTCAAACCATTATTCCCCTGACCAAAGATGCAGAAGTCAGGTACCTTCTTCAGCGTTCGATTCGTTAAGGTCCTGATCTTTTTGCCTTTGACGTTGAGTTTGCGCAAGAGCTTCTAATAGGGCTTTTTTCCGTTCTTCATTGACGGAGGAGTCTCGGGTGGAGTTTTCGACCTTCTTTTTCAGGGGTCGAGTCAAAGTTCGATTTAAAATTTCTAACTCTGTCAACATTTTGCGTTGAAGGTCAGTCAAGGTTTTCAACCGGTCGTTGAGTTCCGAATTCCCTGTCAGCCAACCCCAAAACGGCTTCAATAAAACCAGCAAGAAAAGAACGACGAAAAGGGCGACCGCAAGAAAAATACCATAACGCA
>DAIDJJ010000112.1:0-8806 GCA_027451385.1 Spirochaetales bacterium
GACGATCTGGCGATGCGCTTGTGTTTCTTTCTGGCGAGAAACTGATAAAAGATGCCTCTGCGGCTTTGATTTCCGCAGGCCTGGGACGACGTCTTTGGATTCTTCCCTTGTATGGCAAACTTTCTAATGAAGAACAAGAACGGGTTTTCCTTCCAACTCCAGAAGGGAAAACGAAAATTATTTTAGCAACGAACATTGCTGAAACCTCTGTGACGATTGATGGGGTCACGACGGTCATTGATTCAGGTCGAGCAAAAATCAATTATTACAATCCCAAAACTTTTACGGCAGCCTTAATTGAAAGCCCCGTCTCTAAAGCAAGCTGTCAACAAAGACGTGGTAGAGCTGGTCGTACTGGTCCTGGGGTTTGTTATCGATTGTATTCCAAAGAGAATTTTGAAGAACGTCCCTTGTATACGCTCGAAGAAATTTATCGAACGGACCTTTCAGAAGTGGTTTTGCGAATGGCTGAAATTGGCATACGCGATTTTGAAAGCTTTGATTTTTTATCTCCTCCCAATTCGCAAGGAATTTTAGGAGCTATAGAGGCTTTGAACCTCCTTGAAGCGCTTAACCCCGATCGTTCTTTATCCAATATCGGTAAGATGATGGCCCAATTTCCCTTGCTTCCCCGCCATAGCCGGATGATAGTCGAGGCTGTCTATCAGTACCCTCAGGTTTTACGAGAAGTCACCATTGCTGCAACTTTTTTATCAACGGATTCACCGTTCCTCTTACCCCAAGGAGAGGAAATGGAAGCCCGTCGAGCGCATCATACTTTTCGGGACGCCGATGGGGATTTTGTGAGCTACCTTACGATTTTTGATGCTTTTTTGAAAAACCGCGATAAAGAAGCTTTTTGTCGAAGATACTATTTTGATTTTAAGACCATGAATGAGCTTGTAAATATTCAATCACAACTCGAAGAAATCCTTTCCCGTATAGGTGTACCGATTCAGTCTGGAGGTTCACACGCCGACTACTTATGTGCGGTCGCTAAGGGGCTGATACAATTTGTCTGCATGCATTCAGGGCGGGGTGTCTACCGAAGTGTTACAGCTGAAAAAATTAACATTCATCCCGGTTCGGTCCTGTTTAAGGAAACACCAGCCTTTTTGGTTGCTGGAGAAATTGTGAAAACAAGTCGGATGTATGCCCGTTCCGTATCTCCTTTGAAAAAAGAATGGCTGGAACGAATTTCCTCGACGTTATTTCGTTCTCTCATGAATGCAGAACGTCAAACTCCCGAACGCCTATTGCCTGAGACACACGCAGAATCTACTAAAAAAACCGCTTGGCAAGTCACCCTTGGTAGAGAGGTCTTTGAAATTGTCTCGAGTAAAGGTAACCAGAAGTCTGTCATGTTAGAGTGGGAAAAATTATCGCGAGTACTTGCTTCTTCACGAGCACAGTCTTTTAGTGAGTTAAAAAATTTGAAGGGAGAACTTCTTGTCTCCGGACGAAGTCTTCTTGCAGGTTTTAAAGCCAATAAGATTGTTGAAATTTGCCGCAAAATTGACCCGACGGATTGGGCGATCCATTGGCCACAAGGTCAAACTTTTAGTATCCGGAATTCCCTATCAGGGTTACCTGATTTACTGGAAATGCTAATGAAGCCGGCTGAAGTTTCCGGTGGTTCCAAAAAATCCGGAAAAAACGATGGTCGAAAAGCCCTTGGTTTTTTATGTCTACAAACTGATAATCGGGGACAGTATTGGTTCCGTGTAGAAAAGAACTTTACGACGGCTTTAGCCGATTGTCTATCATCCTTAGAAGCTTTAGCCGATGATGCAGAATCGGTTCTGGACAAGGCTGAATGGAAAGTCGTCAATCAAGCTTATCGAAATTTGAACAAAATGCTGTAAAGAACAACCAACAAGTTAAAAGTCTTTCAGCCAATTTATTTTAGCCAATTAACTTGTTGGCCCCTCTCAGTCGTTTCACCAAATTTCGGATCATTTTGACGGCAAAAGCGGGGTGACTCTCAATATAGGCGTCTAGTTGATCATCACTCATCAATAAGACCTTGGTTGGAGTTTTACAGCGGGCCGTTGCAGACCTCGGACTGTCATCTATAAGAGCCATTTCACCAAAGAATTCGCCTTTTGTTAAAACAGAGAGAATCTTTTCACCACCACCTGTCACAAGAAAGATTTCGACATCACCTTCAAGAATGATGTACATGTTCTTTCCCGGCTCACCTTCTTTAAAAATGATTTCACCGGACATAAACTGTTGAACTGGGGGAACACTCATACACCATCCTCCAAAATTTCAAGAACTAACTGGTCATCAACCTGGCTCATAAGGGTTTCCCCTAGACGTTTTTGCAAGACGAAACGTACAGTTCCTGCTTTTTTCTTTTTATCATTTTTCATGGCGTCTAGAATTAAAGCTGGCCTGGCTCCCACCGCTTTTAGCCGATATTGGTACGAGACTAAAAGTTCATGGACTTCTTGGTACCATTCTTGATCCGTAATTCCTAAACGCACTCCGAGTTTCAAGGCTCTATCCAAGCCCCAGGCCACTGCTTCACCATGACTCCAGCTTCCGTCATAGCCACGTTCAGCTTCTAGGGCATGGGCAAAAGTATGACCCAAATTTAAAAATGCCCTTTCGTTGGACTCACGAAGATCACGTTCGACAACCCCTACTTTATATAGCACAGCTTGCCGGATAAATTCTCTGGTTATCTGGGGATCTTTGGCCAATACAGCGTCTCGTTGCTTTTGCAATAATTGAAAAAGCTTTTGATCACCTAACATGCCGTGCTTAATCACTTCGGCAAGTCCGCCACGATATTCTCTTTCAGGTAAAGTCGCTACGGCACCTGGCCAAATCCGCACTTCTCGGGCAGGATAAAATGTTCCCACAAGATTTTTATAACCACCAAAATCCACACCGGTTTTTCCACCTGTTGCGGCATCTACCATAGCCAATAATGTCGTAGGGATGAGGACCAAGCCAATCCCGCGCATGTACAAACTCGCCGCAAAAGCAGCCATGTCTGTAACAACCCCTCCCCCTACGGCACCCAGTACAGAATCTCTGCCTAGACCCTTTTGAAGGCAAACCTTTAATAACTCTTCGACAGAAGTCCAAACTTTAAAATTTTCACCAGCCTGCCAAATATGACTCGATGAGGGTGATGAGAAAAGCTTTATAGTATTGGTATCAAAAACCGTAAGATCTAACCCTTCAAAAAGGGAATCTGGAGAATCTACAAATACCAAACGGGAAGTAAACTCTCCGGCATGAAAGTTGATCGAGTCCATAACCTATTGTATCAGGTGCGGGAAGCGGACTGCAAGAAGTCTCGAACCATTTGTCTCACCATGGGGTCTTGAATACTGTACATCCGACGGTTTCCGACCACCAAAGAATCCACCACACCTTTCTCTTTTAAGACTGCCAAATGCTGTGAAATGACAGGTTGCGGTTGTTCCAAACATTGGTATAAGTCGGAAACACAAGAACTTTCATGTTCAATCAAACAGAGAATTTTGAGTCTTACGGGATGGCCACAAACTTTAAGTTTTTGGGACCATTCCTCTAATTTTTGCGGCGAACACGTATCTAGAGCGGTCATGCGTTTAATATAGCATGTTTAATATATAGAGGCAATAGTCATTCTTGGAGAGTTTTCAGTGCTTGCTTGTGTTCAAAATTTCGCCTAGAATACGCCATGCCCGATCTGATCCAACCCCAAGTTCTGAAAGGATTTCGAGATGCCCTTCCGGCTCAAGAACTTCAGCGCAGAACATTAATGGCAAGACTTGAACAAGTATTCCGCTCCTTTGGCTTTGTCCCCATCGATACGCCAGCCTTAGAATATTCTGAAATTTTACTGGGTAAAGGTGGCGGTGAAACAGAAAAACAAATGTTCCGTTTTGAAGACAACGGAGGTCGAGACGTCGCCCTCCGGTTTGATCTTACGGTTCCTTTCGCTCGTTTTATGGCTACTAACTTACCACAGTTGGCCTTACCCTTTAAACGCTATCATATGGCCAAGGTTTGGCGTGGTGAAAAACCCCAAAAAGGCCGTTACCGTGAATTTTTTCAGTGTGACTGCGATATTGTAGGAGTAGATTCTGCGGCGGCTGACTTTGAAATTTTAGCGATCATGGCTCGCTCTTTAGAGGCCGTAGGTGCCAAGGACTCCACAGTCCTTGTAAATCACCGAGGATTATTTAACCGTTTCTTGGAACATTTGGGGGTTTTACCCCATTCCGTAGAAATATTGCGGACAGTTGATAAACTTTCAAAAATTGGGCGTGAAGAGGTCCTCAGTAGTTTAAAAGGACTCATCGGTCCTGAGGCTGAACAAGTTTTGGCCTTTGTAGAAACGCAAGGTGAACCCGAAGACGTCTTATGTAAACTGGAACAATTGGCAGGCGGTTCTGGCGAAGATTCTCAAAGACTTCGAGATGTTTTTTCTTTCCTTCGTGAAAATAATTTACTTCAACGGTTTCGAATTTCTCCGTCCATAACGCGAGGACTGGATTATTATACCGGGATTGTGTTTGAAACCGTCTTGAATGAATTACCTGCTCTAGGCTCGGTTTGCTCCGGCGGCAGATACAATGATTTAGCCAATCTTTACACAAAAGAAAAACTCCCTGGAGTTGGTGGTAGTGTCGGACTAGACAGACTATTAGCAGGGCTTGAAGATTTGGGCTTAATGCCACAAACGTCTACGGCGACTTTAGTTCTTCTTTTAAACCAAGAGCCGGAGAAAATGGGGCGGGCTCAAGCCATAGCTCAACAATTCCGAAGTCTAGGCATTCCCGCTGAAGTTTATCTGGATCAGCGCAAAGTACCCATTCAGTACAAATACGCCGAGGTAAAAGGGATTCCCTTTGTTGCGACTTTAGCCCCCGAGCTAACCCAAGATCCGCAACAGCAAACCTTTCAACTTAAAAATATCCGTTCAGGAGAAGTCCGAAGCGGCGTGACTGTTGCAGATTCAGCTCCCTGGATATTAGCTTAAGAAGAAAAGACTTAACCTTAAGAACGTCGTCGGAGAGCGTCTAAGCGTCGGCTATCCTCGCGAGTTAAACTTTCGAGGATTTCTTGACGAGACATCAGGAACAATTCCTCAAAACGAAGGGCTTCTGCGATAACTTCAGGATGGCTCCATAAAACAGGTGCCGCCACCACAACTTTTCGCGTTTCAAAATGAGATACACTGCCTCTCAAGGCTGTGCGCTGAGAAAGAAGATTCACACTGGTACGGCTTAATGATCCCCCCATCCACACATCCCAGCCCCGAGCCCTGGCCTTCGCGGCAATTGTCTCGATTTCAGATAATACGATCTCAGAGTCGGGTGTAATTTGAGGATCCATCCATGAACCAGCTAGATCAGTACGCCCAATAGTCAAAGAATCCATTTTTCCTTCGGCATACGCCAAGATCTCATCAAAAGAGTCAAGACAAGTTTTGGTTTCAACATTGAACGCTAAACGTGGCTTTCTTCCAAAACGATACACTCGGTTCACGGCTTCCCAAAATTTGGACAAGGCAAACGGACTTTCAATCATGGGGGCAACCAATCCATCCACTCCCAGGTGAAGAGAATCTTGCAAATCTCGCACTCCTTCACATCCACCAATCTTGAGGATTAGACCCAACCCAGCTAAAGCCGTTAAGCGCCGTAAACGGACCAAGTCATTGAAGCTGGAACCTTCCGCCTCAAATTCTGCTTTGATATACGAAATTCCATAATTGTCCCGTAAATGAAGCAACTGAGCATAAAGATCTTCTTCAAGACCGAACATAACACCCCCCGGTGTCTTAAATATCGGAAAAGCTCGTCCCTGGGAATAGATGAGAATAGTATGAAAACAGTCCTCAAGCTAAAGAGACTTCCCACTCGCAAAGACGATTCCAAAGTGTTTCCTGAAGCCAAGAATTCTCAAGGGAGGGTAATGGTCGGAAACGTTGTGAAGGCCACCAAACTTGACGAGAAGGTGGAAGATTTCTGGCTAACCACAAGGATTTCTCAGCAATTTTTTCAACACTGGGAAATAGAAACGGAAGTAAGCGCTTTCCCAGGTTGAATTCTGTTTTCGCTTTGAGGGCGTAGGCATGCATGCCTTTGGCTTCCCATCTTTGGGCCAGGCTAAAAAGCCATAAAAGTCGACCAGCTTGTGCATCTGCCCAATAACGTTCGGGTTCCATCTCAAGGTACTCTTCATCCGAATTTTCTTCCGGCGCACTTTCTTGAAGAAATTCTTCCTCACTGAGACTCGTATCCCAAAGAGCATCATCTGCGGCAGACCAGTCCAGGCGACCTTGTTTCCATTCTGAGGCGACGTCTGCAAGCACGACGCCCTGTGTTTTTTCGAGAAGTGGTTCTAATTGACGGGTTAAGACAAAAGGAGAAAGCACATTGTAGATAAAAGAAGGATGGGGTTCTTCCAGAGGAAGAGCTTCGAGACCTGGCTTTAAACCGCTAAAGTGAAAGATTGCATCAAGCTCTTTGGTCCGCTCCTTCAACCGATCTGCTAAGGCACGGGCATCGGGAAGCAAAGAAAACTCTGCAAAGAAAAGTTCAGGTTCGGCATCAGAACTCGCCACGGCACGGGCTTCCTCACGTAAAGCAAAACCGTGTTCCCATTCTCTGGCGACCATAAAGACGTGGACGCCCCTTTGAGCAAGTTTTAAGGTGATAGCTTTTCCTAAGGGATTAGTTGCTCCTGTCACTAAGGCATAGGAACCAGGCATCAATAAGGGTCGAGATTCCGCCATGAGCTTTCCTTCTCAACTGAAGCGTATGTGTTGGGCTAAGAAAATGGGCACGGTAACTTTAAAATCACCGCGACGAAGAACAATTTCGGTTTCTGACGTCTCTTCAACGATAAATCTGACTCCAGGCTTTATTCCCGCTGATTGGCAAAATGGCAACATCTGGGGGATGGCCTCTCCCTCTTCTGTAATGCGTAGAATCAGAATTTCATGACCCCGTGAGGCATGGCACAAACGCTGTGCCCCCAGTAGCTTGGCCTCAATTTCAGTTCCGGGTAGAGGGTTTCCATGCGGGCAAGTTTGAGGATGCCCTAATTTTGTATCTAGATGATCTTCTAGGTCTTGCGAAATTTGACTTTGCAAGACCTTGGCTTCTTCATCGGCTTTATCCCAAGGAAAGTCTAAAAGCCTTACCAGTAAATGTTCAAGTAGGTAGTGTCTTTTTAAAACTCTTAAGGCAAATTTTCTTCCCTCATCGGTTAAACTGACAGGAGCATAACGTTGATAATCCACAAGTCCGAGATTCTTGAGCCTCACGAGGGCTTGTGTTACCGCAGGAGTCGACACTCCCATCCATTCCGCGAGACGTAGGTTTGTCACGGTACCATAATCCCGATGAATGAGAAATATATTGCTCACATATTCGGCAGCGGCGGGAAACTGCTTGGAAAGATGCTCCAAATCCGGGACCATACCCGTAACATAAAAGAAAATCGCCTTTCTCGCTACTCCCCTCCCAACGTCCAGATCCACTAAACCCGACTTGACAGTCAGAATCTAAGCTAGTTAGGATGAGATCATCCTCAGGGGTGCCGTATTTTCGGCTGAGAAGGTGGTTGCACAACCTCACCTACCCTTAGAACCTGATCTGGTTAAGCCCAGCGGAGGGAGTTGGAGTCATGAAGTCAAAACCATCTATTTTGTTTTCGCGAAAAGTCGCCTTGGCTGTGATTTTGGTAGCCCTAGGTGTTGTTTTAGCGCCTTTTACCACTTTTCCCATTGGCCCTGCCAAAATCAACCCCACCCAGCAATTTATTAATGTCCTTTCTGCGGTCCTGTTGGGACCAACCTGGGCGGTAGGTAATGCTTTTGTGATTGCCGTTCTGCGAAACCTCTTAGGTACAGGAACCATTTTGGCGTTTCCCGGGGGAATGATTGGGGCACTTCTTGCGGGATTGTTGTACCGCTGGACCTCAAAGATCCTTTTGGCCGCTTTAGGGGAAATTGTCGGAACAGGGCTCATAGCCTCTTGGCTGAGTTCTGTGTGGATTGTTCCAGTTCTTATGAAATCTTCAGCAGGATTTCTCGTCCTCTTTATTCCTTTCGGACTGAGTACGTTAACCGGAGCCACTCTCGCTGTATTCCTATTAAACCTTTTAAAGAAAGCCCAAATGCTTCATTCTTGGCTACCGCAGGAAACACAGCCGCATGATCCAAGCTAGCGGGGTAAGTTTTCAGTACGCGGGTTACGAATCCCCTAGTTTTCATCCTGTTGATTTCGTCGCGCAAGCCGGACAGCTTGTCCTTGTCCAAGGGGAAAATGGTTCCGGAAAATCTACTTTACTCCGTTGTTTAGCCGGCCTGATGCCTCAATTTTACCCCGGAAGGTATCAAGGTCAGCTTTGGGTCGCAGGCCTTAAGGCCTTTTCTACCGAACCGCGTGAATTCTTTGGACTTTCAGCACTGGTCAGTCAAGACCCTCGTTCACAAGCATTTTGTCCCAACTTGTACGAGGAAATTGCTTTTGGCCTGCGTAATAGAGGTGTACAAGAATCCCTTTCTCGACAGGTCGAAGAAGCGGCAGAGACCGTGGGCTTGAGTTCCTTCTTGGGGATTTCGGTACGCCAGCTTTCTGGTGGCCAACAAAAACTTGCTCTGTTGGCTTGTTATTTAGCCCTTCGCCCCCAGATTCTTCTCTTGGATGAACCTTTGGCCAACCTCGATCGTCCTTCGCAACAGCGTTTACTCAATGTGTTTGAAATAGAAAAAAACCGCGGCACACTTCTTGTCATTAGTGAACATCAAACTGACTCACTAAAGGAACTAGCAGAGGTGACA
>DAIDJJ010000113.1:0-8746 GCA_027451385.1 Spirochaetales bacterium
TCAATTACTCGCCGAGTGAATTGATCCATAATCATCTTGTGCTGGAAGCCAAGAGACAATTGGTACACACCAAATGGACCGTGGAGGAAATCTCGCGACACCTGAAGTTCTCGGACTCTTCCTACTTCTCTCGCTTCTTCCGAAAGGGTGTTGGAAAAAGCCCAACGGAATTTCGTGCCGACTTCTCTAGAGAAACGGCCGGCTCACCCCTTGGGAAATAGCAATTGCGAAACCGATGTGCTATCTATTTCTTCCCCAAAGAGCGTCTTGGCTAAAAGCCCACTGCCGAGCACCTGAGGGGCAAATAACAAATCTGGTTGAACCCGGCGCATTTTGTCTAAATGCTGGGCGTCATTTACACCGGCTACTGTTTTCACCTGCGGAGCCAGCTCCTTGACGGCCAAGACCGAGAATGCATTTTCCGCATCGTCGTTGCGAAGCGTTAATACGGCTTTTGCTTTGGGAACTCCTGCTTGTTCCAAGGTTTCTTTCCGAGTAGGGTCACCCACCACAACATCGGCATCTTCAGGATAGGGAGAAACTTGCCCTGGGGCGACAATCACTGTGACTTGAACCTGGCGGCGTTGCAGTTCTTCCCACATGGTCAACGCCAAACTTGAGGCTCCTAGAATCACAAAATGATCATGGCGCTGTTTCTGCATGCGACCTCCCATCAATTTTTTTAGTTTTCCGCCAATGAGCGGTCCCGCCACAACAGATAAGGTTGTAGCAAATACGGTGATTCCCAGAAGAATCAAAGAAACTGTAAAGAAGCGACCCTGCGATGTTTTGGGCGTAATGTCTCCATAACCCACGGTCGACATAGTCACCACAGCAAAGTATATCGCCTGAGAAAGGCTTGTGATCGGGGGATTAAAAGCCTCCCCTAACCAAAGGCTTCCCATTGTGCCATACAGCAAAACACTGCCAATTCCCAAAAGCGCAAACAAAGATCCCGCCGCCAAACTGCTCCGTGGAAACTGACGAGCAAAGACAATCAACCAAAGAATCAAAAATAGCGTCAAATTTATAGACAGATCAAAAGGATGCTGTTGGACAATGGTTATAATGACCTGCAGAAGACTCACCAAAAGCGAAATCACCCAAGCCAGACGAGCTCCCCGAAGCAAACCCAACGACATCAACATCAAGCTGGCTCCAACTAAAAGCGGCAGAACAGACGATAAGGAGGTAGGAGTCAGTTGACCATGCCTCTGTTGAACGAGTGCGACCCAAAGCTTGAACACAGGGGAATAGTGCCCTTGTAGCAACAAAATCCCCGTCACAAGAGCCAAGAGAAAAGCCAAAAGCCGGCTGAAGTTTTTAAGCTGTGTGAAAAATAAAAAAATTCTTATTCACCCCTTTTCTTTCATTTGTTGGTCCGATGATAGTATTATGAGTGAAGTGTTATTGTCTTTATCTAACCCCTGGTTTTTAATTCCTCTTGCTCTCATTGTGATTTTGGGGGGATGGTTTTTAATTCCTCCGTTTCGCAAACAAATCCCCCGAGTGCTCTGGCGATTGGGGTTTCTTGTTCTTGGTTTCGGCATATTTTTGTTATCCCCTGAAAATCAAAAAATCCTGACGACAAGTACCGGTGGTATCGTACTTGCCGCTCTTGGTGTCCTTGTTTCAACAATTCTTCTCGTCTTTGCTTTTAAACTTGGGATTTGGTACACCAAAAAACTTAACGACCATATCGCTAGCCTTCAAGGCACCAAGATAAAAGCACTACAGCTCCAGCAAGCTCAACTCTTATCTGCAACACAGCTCGTTCAGGTTTTTCAATTTGCTCTTCGGTGGTTCAGAAACCTCATTCTGGGCCTTCTTGTCGTAATTTATCTTTCTGGAATTTTTATTCTGATCCCCGCAACTCGAGACTCAGTGCTGGGACTCGTTCATTCCCTTCTTCACTCGCTTCACAGCCTTTTGAAAGGCTTTGTGGATTACAGTCCGAATTTATTAAGTTTAGCTGTTATTCTCGCCGTGACCTGGGCTTTGCTCAAAGTCATCAAGTTTCTCTTTGTTGAACTGGGAAAAGGAACCATTCGGTTGCCGCATTTTTTCCCTGAATGGGCTAAACCGACCTTTCAACTGGTAAGACTTTTAGTTCTCGCCATGGCACTAGTGATGGCCTTTCCCCTTTTGCCTGGTGCTTCTTCACCGGCGTTTCAAGGGATCTCGGTATTTGTCGGCGTTCTGATTTCTTTGGGCTCTTCCTCGGTTGTTTCTAATGCCCTTGCGGGCCTCATTCTGACGTATACAAGGGCCTTTGAATTGGGTGACCGTATTCAAGTTGGTGACACCCTCGGAGACGTTCTTGAAAAAGGTGTGCTGGTTACCCGCCTTCGAACTATTAAGAATGTCGAAGTCAGCATTCCCAATGGAAGTCTTCTCAGTGGACAAATTCAAAATTTCAGTGCAAAGTCCAAACAACACCCGATTCTTTTACACACCTCCGTTACCTTGGGGTATGACATCCCCTGGCGAAAAATTCATCAAGCCCTCATGGAAGCTGCACGTCGCACGCCGGGGCTTTTGTCTGAGCCCGCACCTTTCGTGCTTCAAACAGCTCTAAATGATTTTTACGTGGCGTATGAACTCAATGCAGCGACAAATCAGCCTAAACAATCCGCCCAGTTATACTCCTTGTTGCATCAGAATATTCAAGACTCCTGTCAGGAGGCTGGAATAGAAATCCTCTCACCGCATTACCAAGCCTATAGGGATGGTAATGCCAGCACAATTCCCGAAAAGGAATCTTCAACATGACCTTACTTTTACTCCTTGTTTTTTTTCTTGGATACCTTGCCATTTCGCTGGAACATCCACTCAAGTTAAATAAAGCGGCTCTGGGGCTGTTTATCGCAGTCTTACTCTGGAGCTTATTAGCAGTTTTTGGGCAGGGAACTCACGACATTCATCAGCTCCTCTCTGAGCATTTAGCACCGCTCGCTGAAATTGTCTTTTTCTTGATGGGAGCAATGGCCATCGTCGAAGTCATCGACAGTCATGAAGGGTTTCGACTGATCACCGACAGAATTAAAACAGCAAACAAACGACGGCTCTTGGTGATTCTAGGTTTTTTGACGTTTTTCTTGTCAGCTATTTTGGACAACCTCACGACAACCATTGTCATGATGGCGATCATGCTGAAATTTATTTCGTCACCAAAAGATAAAACACTCTTTACGGGCATCATTGTGATTGCTGCGAATGCGGGTGGGGCTTTTTCTCCAATAGGAGATATTACTACTACGATGCTTTGGATCGGTGGACAAGTTTCACCATGGGGAATTTTGAGCCACACCTTTTTACCATCGTTAGCCGCCTTTATTGTACCGCTTGTGTTTGCACTTTTCCTGCTCAAACCAGGAAACATTGAAGAAAATCCTGTGCTTGAAAAACCTTCAGAGGCTCCAAGTATTCGAAAAAGTCATCGTTTACTGGTTTTTGTCGTGGGTACCAGTTCGCTAATTCTGGTTCCAGTGTTCAAAATTCTCACTGGCTTACCACCTTTTATGGGGATCTTGGCTTCACTAGGTGTGGTTTGGATTCTGACAGAGATTCTCCACAGAGATGGGAATAAGCTTTCCACTCACCTCAGTGTCAGCCGAGCCCTCCGCGAAATTGACTTATCCAGTATTCTGTTTTTTGTAGGAATTCTTCTCGCTGTAGCAGCCCTGGAAGTGGGCGGAGTTCTCCAACAGCTTTCGGCTTTTTTGGATACGAGTTTTAAAAACAAAGATAGTATTCCCATTCTCTTGGGTGGCATATCGGCTTTCTTCGACAACGTCCCTTTAGTAGCTGCCAGTATGCAAATGTATCCTTTAGATCAAATTCCCCGAGATAGTAACTTTTGGTTGTTATTGGCCTACACAGCAGGTACAGGCGGAAGCATGTTGATTATTGGGTCTGCCGCAGGAGTGACGGCGATGGGAATCACCAAAGTTAGTTTTGGATCCTATGCCCTGAAAATTGCTCCCTTGGCACTGTTAGGCTATGTAGCCGGAATACTCACCTTCGCCCTAGGTCTGTAAATCCCCGATGTGACGCGCACAGCGTGGCCTTAGCCACGTGAGCACGGAACGAGGGGTGAGACGACGCCAGAACGGCGAGATCCTAGTTTCTTAGATGATGGCCTTCATGGCGGTCATATACGCCCGCAATTTTTTTCCCACCACTTCCACAGGATGATTACGAATCTCATCATTCACCTGGTTGAGCACAGCATTCGGTACATGCGCATCCTTAACAGGAAGGCCTTTGCCAATCACGTCCGTATCCACACCCTTCATAAAGTCACCCAACAGGGGTCGGCAAGCATTATCGAAGAGGTAGCAACCGTATTCAGCCGTATCGGAAATCACCTTGTTCATTTCATAAAGTTTCTTACGAGCAATCAGGTTGGCAATCAACGGAACTTCATGAAGCGATTCATAGTAGGCGCTTTCGGGTTTCATTCCGGCCGCTGTCATGGTTTCAAAAGCCAATTCCACACCGGCCTTAACCATTGCCACCATCAAGATACCCTTGTCAAAATATTCTTGTTCGCTAATCGCGGCACTGGTAGCTGAAGTTTGTTCAAAAGCAGTTTTACCAGTAGCTTCACGCCACGCCAACAGATCCTTGTCGCCAGCTTTCCAGTCGTCCATCATCGTCGAGCTGAACTTTCCGCTGATGATATCATCCTGATGTTTTTGGTACAGGGGGGTCATGATCTTTTTCAACTCAGTCGCTAGTTCAGAAGCCTTGATCTTGGCGGGGTTGGACAGACGATCCATCATCAGGCTAATGCCGCCGAACTTAAGGGCTTCGGTGATGGTTTCCCAACCGTACTGAATGAACTTGGCGGCCCAAGATTTATCGACACCCTTCTCAACCATTTTGTCAAAGCACAAGAGCGAGCCTGTCTGCAACATACCGCAAAGAATCGTCTGTTCACCCATCAGGTCAGACTTAACTTCCGCGACAAAACTGGATTGAAGGACACCGGCACGATCACCACCGGTGCCGCTCGCCAAAGCCTTGGCAAACGCCAAGCCCTTGCCCTCAGCATCATTTTCGGGGTGAACAGCAATCAGGGTAGGAATCCCAAAGCCGCGTTTGTATTCTTCGCGAACTTCGGAACCAGGTCCCTTGGGAGCCATCATGACGACCGTAATATCTTTACGGATCTGCATTCCTTCTTCCACAATGTTAAAACCATGGCTGTACCACAGTACCGAGCCTTTTTTCATCAAAGGCTGAACGGCGGAGATCACATTACTATGTTGTTTATCGGGAGTAAGGTTTCCTACGACATCGGCGCCAGGAATCAGTTCTTCGTAAGTACCGACTTTAAAGCCGTTATCTGTCGCATTTTTCCAACTGGCACGCTTTTCAGTGATCGCTTCTTTGCGTAAAGCATAGCTTACATCCAGGCCAGAATCGCGCAGGTTAAGTCCCTGATGCAGACCTTGGGCTCCGGCGCCCACGATGACAATCTTTTTTCCTTTCAGGACATTCACTCCATCGGTGAACTCTACTTTATCCATAAAACGGCAAACGCCCAGCTGAAGCAACTGTTGGCGAAGGCTGAGTGTATTGAAATAGTTCATAACATCTCCTTGGCACAGTTATAGCCCATTCGCTACTATTGCGTAAAGTGAAGTATTTGCAGTTATCTATTGCAAAAACTTGCATAATTAGGAGTGGTGATGGATTTCTTTGAATTGACCGCCTTTTTGGCCTTAGCGCGAACGTTGCACTTCGCGAAAGCAGCCGCCCAAGTCAATACCAGCCCTTCAGCCCTTAGTCGAATCGTCGCACGACTCGAAGATGAAGCTGGGGCACAACTTTTTGAACGGGACACCCGCAGGGTCGCCTTAACCGAAGAAGGCCGACTTTTTGGGGATTTTGCCCGAGAAGCTCTGCGACAAAAAGAGACGCTTCAACAAACTCTCGCCTCTTGGGAAGGTCGTTTGCGCGGGACTCTTCGAGTCTGGGCCTCTGTGACTGCCTGTTATTCCATCTTACCCCCCTTTGCCGCCCAGCTTCGCAATAGTCATCCCGACTTGCACTTATCGATTCAAACGGGTGACCCCGCTGACGCCGAAGAGGCCTTGCACAACAATGAAGTCGACTTAGCCCTAGCGGCCTTGACCGAAGAAGGTCTGGGAGGTTTACCCAGCTTTTCTGTTGAACACTCGCCTTTGGTCTTTGTCGCGGGAAAAGAAGCGCCACGGCCTGCCTGGTCAGAGGCAAACTACATCCTTCCTGGACGAGGCTTAGCTCGGGAACGGTTTGATCGTTGGGCCCGCACTCGAAGCTTTAAGCCTAATGTCGCCGCCGAAACAGCGGGCAACGAAGCCATTTTGGCCTTGGCTCGGCTAGGGTTAGGTCTTGGCTTGGTGCCTCGCATAGTCTTGGACAACAGCCCGTTTGCTGAGGGGATCGAGATACTGCCTCCATTGCCCGAATTAGGCGATTACGAAATCGGCTTTGCCCTGAACGACCGGTCACCTCGCTTTAGCCGTGCGGTGGCCAATGTTTTAGAAGCCGCCTACCCAACTGGCTCTTGGAAATCGGAGCGGCCACTCTCGGGGACGTGACGCAACTCAACCCCATGAGTTACACTGCGCTAATGGTGCGAACATTTTTCGTTTTTGCCTTGCTGGGCCTGTCCGTAAGTTTAGGAGCTCAGAGTCTTTCATCTGGCCCCGACCTGTGGCAACCCACCTATGCGGCAGCACAACAGCTTGCCTTAAAAGAAGGGAAACCGATCGCCGTCCTATTTACAGGCGGCAATTGGTGTCAGCCCGCACTCCGGCTCAAAATTGAAGTCTTGGACGATGCCCAGTTTGCCCTTGCCGCCAAAAGTTTTGTCTGGTTTCAAATCGCCTTTCCCCAACAAGAAGAGCAGGCCCCAGAAGCTGACTTAGAATTGGCTGCCAACTTGGGTGTCACCAGTCTGCCCGAAGTCATTTTAATCTCTCCCCAAGGCCTTCCTTTTGGTCGTTTTACAGGATATCACCCTGGCGGAGCTGAGGCTTTCCTTGCCGCACTTCAGGCTTTGAGTCCCCAGCAAGCCCGCCTGGAAACCCTTCAAAAAGCTGTAACTTCTTCTACAACCACTGCTGATAAGCTCAAAGCTCTGGATGCCCTGTACCGTGAGGCTGAACGTGACAAGGTAGCGCAGGCCCGTGTTTATGCTGCCCTTCCCCAAGCCATCTCTAGGCTCGACCCGGCTTCTGGTGGGCTTGGAGACCGGTATCGGCTTTGGGACGAGTACACGGCCCTAACCGACTCGTGGTCGAAAACAGTGGACTGGGCGATTGAAGCCCAAAAACTCTCGAAGTTAGCCTCTCGGGCTCAAACTTTTCCTCACCTTCACCAAACCCTTCTCGTCACCTTGGGAGCCCTCTACTTCGATGCTCTCCACAACGAGGAACAAGCGAAAAGCACCCTTTTGCAAGCTCTTGCGTTGGGCAATAGCACCGACGAGGCTCACCAAGCTCGGCGACTTTTAGATCGTTTACCCTAAACGAACCTTTAACATCTTTTAAAAAGGAAAAAAAATTGACGGACCAAGAAAGACCCAGCGAAGCTATTCTCGATAAAGTCCGAAAATTACTGGCTTTGGGAAGTTCACCCAGTGAAGCCGAAGCCGCTGCGGCGCTTGAAAAGGCTAGAGTTCTTCTGGCTCGCTGGGGAATGAACTTAGCTGACGTCGAACAAGAGCAACTCTCCACCCATGAAGAAACTCTGTTGGTCAAACAACGTCTCAGACCCTGGGAATGGGATTTAATCAGCGTAGTTTCGAAAGCGACTTTCACCAGTGCCCTTCGTACTGGCGGTAGTCAAATACTTATAATAGGTCGGGAGGTGAATATAGCTAGTGCCCAGGCGTTGTTTTCATACCTGCACCCGCTCATTGTTTTTTTGGGGAGGATGTACAATCGGCCGGACTTGCATATAGAAAGTTTTCGCCGCGGAGTGGTGAATCGTCTCTGGCAAAGGCTTAAAGCCCAACAAGACCAAACATCCGCAGATGGAAACTCTTCCGTAGAGGGCACATCTACTGCGCTCATCGTCCAAATGGAACAAGTGACAGACCGCGAGAACAGCGAACACCTCGCCGCCAACCACGGCCCCACCACACTTCATAGAGTAAAACGTCAGGTTCACGGCGAATCATTCCAACGCGGCAAAGCCGTGGGTAACACGATTTCGTTGAACAGACAACTGGACTAACCGGCCAAAGGCCCTCGACTGATGACAAGAGCCTCTCCCAGGTCTTTTACCAGTCCGCCACCACGTCAAGAGCCGTTCGAACGTTACCAAAGGGGGGACTGACTTGGATTCCTTGCACGCGAGACCTCAGCCGTTGAATGATTTCCCGGCTTATCGCAATGCCATCCGCTCGGGCGGTTTCTTTGTCCGTGTGCCGTTCCATGCGCGTTAAAATGGCGGGGGGTATGACGACTCCAGGGACTTCACTGGCTAAGAACACGGCATTTCGGTAACTGGCCAGCGGCCAGACTCCTAAGATGACGGGCTTACCCAATTTTTGAAGTTCATCTAAAAATCGTTCTAGTTGGTCGACATCCCAAACTGGTTGGGTGATAAAATATTCTGTCCCGGCTTCGGCCTTGTGTTGCGCTCGCTCCAGTTCTTTTTCAGGAACGGGAAACGCCGGGTTTACCCCAGTCCCATGAACAAACGCCGTCGGGGTGGGCAACTCTTCACCGCCCATATCTACACC
>DAIDJJ010000114.1:0-8711 GCA_027451385.1 Spirochaetales bacterium
TACCGTTAGAACGACGATTTCATATCGAAGAGGGACAACTTCTCGCATGAATGATCCCCGAGCGAAATTTCTTCTTTTGCTTCTTTATAGCATAGCCTTAAGTACAGCCTCCTCACTTTTCACGACAGTCCTCCTCACAACTTTAAGTTTAAGTGTCTTGTTCCTTCCCTTCGTTCGCAAAGCAGGAAAAACCTACCTACAAGCTTTTCTTCCCTCAGCTCTCGTTCTGGGTTGTATCACGGGAATTCTTCAAGGGCCTGTTTTAGCCTTCGAGGTTATTTGTCGTTTTGGCGGTTTGTTATTAGGGGCCTGGGCTTTTTTTCAAACCACGGAAGCCGAACAAGTTTACTACGTCTTGCTTTGGCTTCACTTACCGCGCTCCTGGAGTTTCACCTTTTCAGTTTCACAACAGTTCTTGCGCATTTTAGCGGCGGATTTAGCCGAGATTCGTGTAAACCTTATCGCCAGAGGATTGCCTTTGGATCGTCCCCTTCAACGTTTTCTGGCCTTACCCCGCTTTCTATTACCCGTTTTTGTTAATTCCTTTCGAACGGCAGAACAGTTAGCAGAAACTTTAGAAACCCGAGGCCTTTCTCACCTTCCTAGGATTAATCCTAGTTTTACCTGGCAAAAGGCCGACACAGGGGGGACCCTCGTGGGTGTATTTCTGGTGAGTTTTAGTCTCTGGTTCCGTTAAGAGTTCCACTAAAAAGTTCAGCTTGCTTTTGAAGGTACGCCGTCGCTAAGGGCACAGGGGCTCCCTCAAGGACTGCATTTAAAGCCGATGAAATGGCATCTCTGACTTGTTCATAACCAGGAAGCACGGGTTCTGATTGTAACCTGCAAGTTTTGAGCAAAGCAAAAGCTTCAGCAAAATGAGGGTTTTTAGACATATAAGTTGACAACTGTTGGGCTGTAGAAAACCGGACAGGAAAGTAATTCGAAGCCTCAACCCAAGCGGCTTGTTGTGCAGGTTCGCTCATCCAACGTAAAAAGCGCCAGGATGCGAGCTCTTGTTGCGGGGTACTTTTGAGCACACTGACAGAAGCTCCATAGATATTCAGAACTGGTTGAGCCGTGGAGTGCGGGAGTGGCGCGATTCCCCAAGAAAAATGCCCCCAAGGGCTGGTATGGATAGCTTTTTCATAAAAAGGAATTCCCGAGGAAGAATCCATCACAAATAGGACTTTTTGATTGGCAAAGTCCGCTTGATCTGAGTACTTTTCAGCCACCTTGGCGGCAAAGCCTTGATGGTAAAGCTGAGCCAAGAAACGAAAACTTTCTTGCAGTTCTGGGTTATCCAAATCATAGGATTGGTAATACGGTGTGGTGAAAGAGCCGCCACGACTAATCACTTGGGCAAAAATATTTGAGGCATCATTTCGAATTTCATACCCTACTGTCCCCTGGGTTTTATTTGTGGCTAAGCGACAATCCTGGGCAAACTCGGTCCACGTTTGTGGCGGTTGTGAAAGCCCAAGGCGACGAAGCCAATCTTTGTTGTAGTACAAAACTTCTGCCGAACGATTTATAGGCCACCCCAGCCGTTCTCCATGAAAGCGCTCACTTACGTCCTGCTTCAAGAACCCCGGAACAAAGTCAGCTAATTGTTGCGGGGTAAAACCCTCGGGGCCTTGAACAAATGGAGTTAAGTTGACCAACGCTCGGGCTTCTCGGTACACCTCAGCATCCGTTTGATAAGCGACCACCAAATTGGGGATAACACCTCCGGCAATACCTGCCGCCATTTTACTGAAGGTTTCAGAATAGTTTCCTGAAAATTCACCCACAACTTGAGTATGCCAAGGATTCGACTGATTGAAGCGATGAATCAAACGCTCCATTGCTTGGGCTCGGGCTTGGGTATGCTGATACCAAAACGTAATCGTTGTTCCTTCCGCGTGACGTGGTACAGGGGTACAAGCTGTCCACAAAAAACACTGTAAAATTCCCAAAATCAGCAACAACCTCATGGTCATTCCTTTTAACGTATTCCTGAGCGAACCAAAGTCTCGGTAATTCGGCGTTGAAGAAAGACAAAAACCACCAGGATAGGAAAGATGGCAAACAACGAGGCCGCCATCCTCAACCCAAGTTGCGAACCTTCTTCACTAGTAAAACGAGCTAATGCTATCGAAACAGGTCGCCATGTCGGCGATTGCGAAATCAAAAGAGGCCACAACAGGGAATTCCAAGAAGCTAAGAGTTCTAAAAACACCATCGTCGCCAAAGGACCAGAAAGCAGTGGAGTCACAAGTTGGAGAAGTATTCTTTTAGTACTTGCGCCATCAATCGCCGCCGCATCGAACAACTCTTGTGGAATTTGACGAATATACTGGTTAAGAAAAAAAATATAAAACGCATTGGCCATAAAAGGAACGGTCATCCCCTGCCAAGTATCAACGCCGTGGAACGCTGCCACAGTCAAAAAGTTCGGGATGAAGGTCACGGTTTCAGGAATCATTAAGGTAGCCAGCACGGCAGAAAAGACCCATTTCTTTCCCGCAAACTCTAAGCGTGCAAAGGCAAAGGCTGCGGGAATAGTTGTACAAAGCAGTCCTAGGACGGTCACTCCACTCAAAAAGACGCTATTCAGCAGGCCCCTTCCGATCCCGCTGAACCAAACGCTTTGAAAATTAGGCCACCAAGGCACCGTGGGCCAGAACTGTGCAGAAAACGGATTAACTGACAGTCTTGTCATGACTTCTGCGGGGGATTTTAGCGCAGTGGCAAACATCCAAAGTAAGGGGAAAATGGTCAAAAGAGCAAAGCCGCCTAAGAAGAGCCAACGGAACAAAAGTGAAACAGGGTGACGCCGCCACGTCAGTTTTTTATTCATAAAACACCCGTTTTTCCCATAAACGGCGTTGGGTATTCGTCACGGTTAAAATCACCAAGAAAAGGACAACAGCAAGGGCTGCGGCATATCCGTAGCGAACCTCACGAAAAAAGGTAAAGAAAATCATGACGCTAGCGGGGTCAACCGCACTGGCAGTCGAGGCATCTCGCAAAATGTAAAGGCTAGAAAAGGCTTTTAAAGTCCCCACGACGCCCAAGATGGTCAAAAAAAAGGTTGTGGGAGATAACAGCGGTAGCACAATGCGAAACAATACTTGAGGTTTACTGACACCTTCTAAGGCTGCAGCCTCAAACACTTCCTCGGGGATTGCGGCTAACCCATTCGAAAACACCAAGGCGTAATACCCGCTGTACAGCCACGTATTAAATACGAGGATGCAAATTAAGGCCAAACTTGGTCCGGCGGTCCAACTGGAAAACCAATCCGAAAAGTAAACCGGTAAGTGACCCGAGGCAAAAATCCCCTGGGCTTGTTTTAACCATTGCCAAGGGCCCACATGAAATAGAGCTAACAGTTGGTTGGCGGGAGATTGGGGACTTAAGGAAAAAAGCAAGGTAAAAACTGCGGCTGAAGCGACTAAAGGTAGAATATAGGGTAAGAGAATTGCCGTTCGAAGTGACGATTTTCCTCGGAACTTGGCCTGAAGTGCTAAGGCTAAACTCAACCCTAAGACCAATTGTACTGGTACTGTTCCTAAGGCAAACCAAAAGGTGATTTCGAGCGAACGTAAAAAATGAGCATCCCCCTGAGCCCAGACCTTCCCTAACAAAATAAACAGCCCAATTCCGAACAGGAGGGAGACCACTCGCCCCCCCCACAAAATGAAACCTGATTTCTTGGAAGAGAACTTCTTCTTTGAAGATAAGCTCGAAGCCCATCTTAACGACAGTCCAATAAGTAAGCTGAGGACAACTACTCCCCCCAAATTGGCATAACTACCAAATAGTTCAAGGTAATGCTCGGCCCCCACAAAAGGTCCCGAACGGATTCGCCAATGAAACAAACTGATCACAATTGTATAAAACAAAGGAAATACCGAAAAAACGGCTAACAGAATAAGGGCAGGAGCTAAGAGGAAATAAGCGGTTTTTGTTTGGCGTCTTTGAGAAATTTTGGCCATTGATGACCTTAAAAGTCATTCATAAGGAAGACTTTGTCAACTCTCATTTTTTCAAAACTACTGGACACAGGGCCAAAAAATCCCTATATTCTCTTTGTTAGCGTTTGGTTAACACCTTGGCGCCGTACCCAAGTGGTAAGGGAGAGGTCTGCAAAACCTTCATTCAGCGGTTCGAATCCGCTCGGTGCCTTTTCTTCCCAGGTAAGCTCGGTTTACCTGGGATTTTTTTTGCCCTGAGAATTTTTCTCTGATAGCCTATTATTCTTGAGTCACGTACCACATAGCATTTTCACCGTATTCAAAGTGGAAGGTATATTGACCCGTCTGCCCCGGTGTAAAGGTGATATTGGCATAAACCCCATTGCCCTGAGTTCCCGTACTTGAGCCTTGCGGCAAGGACTGTGAGGCATCCCACGAACAGTTGCTCCAACCAAAGTTATAGGCTCCCCAACCAGCATCTGCAAATTTGAACTGAACCAGGACTCCTTCCGTCAATGAAACCGTTAAGGAATAGGTTTTGCCTTGTTTCGTCATAAGGTTAGCCGGAGAAGCTCCCCAGCCATTGGCAGTACCCCTCCAATACAACTGAGACGGAGCTGGTAAAGCCAGTTCAGGATTATACGATGCAGGTGTGGGGTCATGCGTCAAAACAGACACCGCCTGGGGGTCATCTAGCGCCCAAACACGAATCCCATCAGAAGGTAATTGGTGAACTGTAAGGAATCCTTTTTGAATTTCCTCCTGACCCGCACCCAAAAGGCCAGTCGCCGTACCCGAAACCTTCAGCTGGAAATCCTGTGGTGTCGTGGCCAAGTTCGCCGTGAGGAGAACACGTTTCTGAGTTTCGTTCGAGAATATTTCAAAAGCTAAGATGTTCGAATTGGACGTTTTCACGTCAACAGCGCTCGGATTCACCCAGGCTCCATAGGTTGAACGTAAATGATCTAAGACCGCTTGCCATTGCCATAAGGAATCTGTGGTGACAGCCAGCTTCTTTTCACTGGCCCAATCAAAAGGCTGCCGCATGTTGGAATCTGGACCCTTGACATTCCCTGGCATGGCAATTTCATTGCCGTAATAAAGGATGGGGATCCAAGGGCCCAACACAGTCAAAGCTGTGGCAAGGTAGAGTTTCGGCCCCATACCAGCAAAAGAGGTCACAGGCCGACTGGCGGCCAGATCATGATTCGATAAGAAGGTTGCAAATACTCCCCCTTTTGCCGCCAACGCTTGGGTATCTTGCACCATATGACGTTCCAGAGCAGACACGCCCTGCTGTCCACCTTCTTGCAGCGCTTGGACAACTGTAGTCGGCCAAATAAAGTCTAAGACCGCATTAAACTCGGGACTGCCTTGATACTCTACATACGTCTGATCTGTAGAAAGTTGCGTTGAACCAGGTGCATAACCCCAGATTTCTGCCATCATCATTTTCGAAGCTGAAGGAGGATACGTTTCCAGAAGCTTCCGTAATTGAACAAACCATTGATGAGTGGCGGGTTGATCCGCATACGAACCCGGTTCACGGCCTTCAAAGAGATAACGAGCCGCATCAACCCTGAGGCCATCAAAGCCCCAGGTCAACATTTTCTGGACAACGTGTTGCATCGTCTGAGAAACTTCTGGATTCTCATAGTTTAAATCCGGCATGCCGCTGCCAAAAAGTCCATAATACGAGTAACCCGGTACAGCCAATGAAGACGGAGTATGCCAACCACTGGACCCATTGAAGGTCGGTCCCGGCCATTCCGGGGATGGCTGGGTGTGCCAAACGTACCAATTTCGATGAACAGCGGTTAAGGAGGATTCTGAATCCACAAACCACGGACATTCATTGCTGGTGTGGTTGGGAACAAAATCAAAAATGACACGGATACCTCTCTCGTGCGCGGCGAGAACTAACTCACGAAGCTCTTGGGCATTTCCATAAATCCATGCGACTTTGTCGTACGCTAACGTATCATAACCGTGTTTATTGGCACTGTAAGGTGTCAAGGAAGAAGCGGCAAAAATGGGGGACAGCCAAAGGGCTCCCACTCCAAGATTTGTAAAATAGCCGCTTTTCAGTGCGGCTGTTATACCTTGAAAATTGCCCGAATTTCCTTCGGGGGCTTGCCCTAAGTGAGAGCCGTTCTGAAAGGCACTGACCCAAATTTGATAAAATACCGTATTTTTTGTCCACCACCCTGGCCCAGAATCCGAAGCGGCTGGAACAGGGGGTTCTTGAGTGATCGTTAAGGTGGATTTACTGCTGAAGCTGACCAACAAAAAAGCGATCAGAATAATTACTGAGGCAAAAGAGGATTTCATAGGACGATTCTAGGACTAGCCGCCTCTTCGGTCAAGGAAGAGGCGGCCCTGCTTCTCGTATTCCTTCCAGCGGCCGATGGTCAAAGCGTCGATCTTTTACCACGAGAACGGTTTGGTCACCAGAAAATTCTTTGGTGAAAAGAATGTCGTGCCCCAAGCACAATCCCATTTGAATAGCAAAATCCACGCCTTCTGCATTCAGCTGTCGAGCTTGTGAAAGAGGATTGCAACTTACCCCAGGACGGTCAGAGTTCTGATTGACTTCACTTTGCGCCATGCCTCCAACAGTACAAGAAACCGCTGTCAGAGAAAGCCCTCTCGCTTTAAAAAGTGAAGACAGTTGTTGGGCCCAGGTTTCAAGTCCCCAACAATACGCCAAGCCCACTTTTCGGTAACCTCGAAGTTGCACAAATTCGAGAATTTCTTCTACCCGTGACAACTCACCAGCTCTTCCATCCACCAGCTGAGCCGCAGTTTGAATCAGTTTTTGAACCTCGGCTTGGTGGTATGCCGCTAAAGTCTCAGAATGATCAAACCGTTCAGCTTGACAAGACTGCGATTGACGGCAGGTATGCGGGACGCAAGCGGTGCAGTTCATTCTAATTCTTTCGTCACAGCAATGGCGGCAATCGTGCCGTCAGCGACAGCCGTGGTGATTTGCCGAAAGGGTTTGGCATTGACGTCACCTGCCGAGTATACCCCGGGAATATTGGTGCGCATTTCTGCGTCAACTTCGACGTATCCCCAAGGATCCAGTTTTAATTTTCCCCCAAACATTTCAACATTGGGTTCAAAGCCGATAAAAACAAAAACCCCGGCTGTGGTCAGTTCTTGAACATGTCCCGTTTTGAGCTCTTCCACAACCACACTCATTTCGAAAGGTGCTTTCTTTCGGATTTCTCGGACTTGATGCTCAAAAAGGAAGGTCATTTTGGGTTCCGCAAGAGCTTTTACCTGAGCGTCTTTATTGGCACGTAAATGGGAAGAACGGTGTACCAAAGTAATCTTAGAGGCGAATTTGGCCAGAAAGAGAGATTCCTCTACCGCAGAATTTCCGCCTCCAATCACGATGATCTCTTTATCTTGATAATATTTTCCATCACAGGTGGCACAATAACTGACCCCGTGCCCCCGATATTCCACTTCTCCGGGAATACCCAAAAGCTTTGGTTTAGACCCTGTGGCAATAATGACCTTTCGGGCTAAGATCGTTTCCCATCCATCCACACGGACAGAATGATTTTCTAAATCCACTTCATCAATATCCACTGCAGAGCGAAATTCCACGCCATTACTTTTGGCTTGCTCGGCAATATTGTGGCTCAATAAGTATCCCGCTTGAGGCTGGATAAAACCGGGATAATTCGAAACCTGATGAGTTGTGGCGACAAAGCCTCCGGGAAGTGCACTATCGACCACGAGCACTTTTTGATGGGCTTGCGCCAAATAAATACTGGCAGTTAAACCAGCCGGTCCCCCGCCTAAGATTAAGACATCCACCTTGGTTTCTTGAGGCACAACCTTGGCCTGCAAGGCTGAGGCGTCCTCAGGTAACAGTTCCTCAAGTTGAGCTTCAATATCTCTTCGGCGTATACCACCGGTGAGTTTCGAACCAACCGGTTTTCCCTTTTGAAAAAATAAGACTGTCGGACTTCCCGTCACATCCAAGCTTTTGGCCAGCTCACGATTTTCCTGTCGGAAAATTTTGACAAAACGGACCTTTTTTCCATATATCTCGCTCAGAGCCTCATACTTGCTGGCTAAAGCTTCACAGGGAGGACATTCCGAAGAGTAGAAGTCCACAATGGCCAAATCCTGTTGAAGAACATCCGCCTCGAAATTGGCGGCATTGGTTTCTTGAATATTCTGTGACATAAATTTCCTCGTGTTCTCAATTTTGATTTTCTGGAAAATACGCTTCGAGCCCTAAAGAAAGAAGTTCTCGAATCGGACGACAATCAGGGGCCTTTACTGTTCCCGATTGATTTTTAGCCACTGAGGCACAGCCCCCGCCACAAGCTAAGGCCAAGGCACACTCTCGACATTCCGAAATTGAGGTGACATCTCGTTCTTCCCACGGTTCAACGAGGTGGGGGTTCAAGACAACTTGAGGATAGTACGTCCCCAATTCTTCACCCTCTTTGCCGACTGTGGCTGTGCACGAATAAATTTTCCCTGAGGCGTCAAAAGCCCATTCCGTCTTGGTTCCCGGACAAGAGTCATATAAAGGAGAGGGAAGTTCGCCTTGTTCCCAAAGAAACTTTGCCAAGGAAAACGCTGGTCTGTGAAACTCGAGAATCTCGGGGGATTCTTGCACAAGCTGGGCCAGGTCTTCGTACATTTCCACTCGGGAGTATAGGGATTGAGCCTCCGTCTGACAGGTATGCAGTTCATAGTTCCGTCCCAACTGAGTTTTAAAGT
>DAIDJJ010000115.1:0-8594 GCA_027451385.1 Spirochaetales bacterium
GTGCCACCGAGACTTCGCCCTTATTGCACAAAATATGAAAAGGTTGAACATTCTGAATGAGGCTACCGCCCGTCGTGGAGTAACGGACGTGCCCGATGCCAAGACTTGAAGGGTGGTCTTCGTGCAGGTAGTGACTCAGGACTTGGGACACTAAACCGAGATCTTTGTAGGTGACCAAGTGGTCTGCCTTACGGTACGTGATGCCGGCGGCTTCTTGGCCGCGGTGCTGAAGGGCATACAGGGGATAAAAGAGCCGTTCGGGCATATTAATGGCCTCACGGCTGTGGATTCCGACGACACCGCAATGGTGGACGGGCTTGTCGTTTTCGAAGTCACTCACGTCCAGAATATACTAATTTTTTGGGGTTTGCGCGAGGGGGGTGGTCCAGTCCAAGTCCGGGAGGGCTTCGAGCCAAGGAAGGGCTTGGACGACTTTGAGGCCTAAACGGTGCTCTTCACGTCTTAGATCTGCGACGACTTGAACTCCAGGCAGACCATACTTTTCGTGAAAGTAAACTAAGTTGGCACTCAAAGTCCGTTCGGAGGTTTTTACTTCAACCATCAAGCGAGGAATCTCCTCTTCGACCACGACAAAATCACACTCTTGCCCTTCTTTGGTGCGCAGGTAACGAAGAGTTCGAGGTAGACCATCCTGATCTTCACGGCGGTACAGCTCTTTCAGAAGAGCTAAAGCCGTAAGATTTTCAAGAGCCGCCCCGTCATCTGGCACAAGTCCTGTGTCAAAAAAATAAACCTTCGGCTGTTGTGTCAAAGCCCTGGCGATATTGTGGTGATGGGGGTGGACTTTGAAAATGATGTAAAGGGCTTCAAGGATCTCCAGATAATGTTTCACCGTGTTGGGAGATATCCCCAAATCCTCGGAAAGGCTTTGATAGCTAATAGGCGAGGCAACACGCTGACGCAAGAGTTCGACAAGAAGACTCATGGATTTTAACTGGTGGATGTTCTCAAATGAGAGGACATCTTCTCGAATCAACCCATCTTGGTATTGTCGTCGCCAACGTTGCGCATCCTGGGGGAGGTTGGTTAGCCACGGTTCAGGAAAACCTCCTCGGATAAGATGGTGCTCTAAACTTTGGTGAAGTCCAGCCCAAGTTGTCTCGGCAGGCGTCAAAGGGAGGAGTCTATGATGCCAAAAACGTCCGGCTAAACTATCCCCTGACTGCCGAAAGGTTTCCAGCCGCGCACTGCCGGTGACTAAAAGACGCATTTGCGGTGGCCGAGTGTCCCAAATCCCTTTAAGAAAGTTCTTCCACCCTTCCATTTTATGAATTTCATCGAGGACTAGAAAATCCGTTTGGACACTCCAAGCTTGCGCCAGCATGATTTTACGATCCTCAGCGTTGTCCCAATTGAGGTAAACCGGCTTTTCAAAGCCAACACTTAAGGTTCGGGCCAGATGAGACTTTCCGACCTGTCTAGGTCCTGAAAGAAACACCATTTTTTGATTGAGATCCTGACGAATGCGATGGGCTTGTTCTCGTTCCACTTTGTCAAAATTGCACTGGTTTGCGGATTAGTCAAGACTAATCCGCAATAGGTTGCAGATTAGTCAAATTTAAAGTGATAAAAAAGAACCCGCCGAGGGGGCGGGCTCTTCCTAAAACATGGCTTAGCTCGAATAGCTTAGCGTTTCTTGATGCTGTAGAAAGCGTCCTTACCGGCGAATTCCGCGGTTCCTTCCAGCTCTTCTTCGATACGGATCAGCTGGTTGTACTTGGCGATGCGGTCGGTGCGGCTCATCGAACCGGTCTTGATCTGGCCCATGCCCCAAGCGACAGCGAGGTCGGCAATGGTCGCATCTTCGGTTTCACCCGAGCGGTGCGAAATGATCGACGTGTAGTTGGCTTTCTTGGCCATTTCCACGGCTTCGAAGGTCTCGGTTAAGGTACCAATCTGGTTGACCTTGACGAGGATGGAGTTACAAGCTCCCTTCTCGATACCGGTGGCAAGGCGTTTGGGGTTGGTAACAAAGAAGTCGTCGCCGACAATTTGAATCTTGTGACCCAATTCTTTGGTCATGGCTACGTAGCCGTCCCAATCGTTCTGGTCCAGGGGGTCTTCGATCGAGATGATCGGGTAGGCGTCCACCCATTTCTTGTACTTGGCCACCATGTCCTGGGCCGAGTACAGCTTGTCGGGTTCTGACTTCCAGAATTTGTAACCTTTTTTGCCGCCTTCGTCGAAAAGTTCCGAACTAGCACAGTCCAGAGCAATTCCGAAGTCCTTGCCGGCCTTGTAGCCAGCCGCTTCAATGGCCTTCATGATGAAGTCCAGGGCTTCGTCGTTACCAATGTTGGGAGCAAAGCCGCCTTCATCACCCACGGCAGTGTTGTGACCTGCCTTTTTGAGCTGGCTTTTCAGGGCGTGGAAAACTTCGGCTGTCATACGAACGGCTTCTTTGAGGCTTTCGGCACCATAAGGGACAACCATAAACTCTTGGAAGTCTACCTTGTTGTCGGCATGCTTGCCGCCGTTGATGATGTTGGCCATAGGAACGGGAAGAAGAGTGGTCTTGAGAGGACCAAGATGGCGGTAAAGGGGAATACCAAGGCTGTCTGCCGCAGCTTTAGCAACGGCCATCGAAACACCAAGAATGGCGTTGGCGCCCAGCTTGGCCTTATTTTCAGTCCCGTCGAGTTCGATCAAGGTACGGTCTAATTCGACCTGATCAAGGGCATTGAGGCCCATCACTTCGTCAGCAATCACGGTGTTGACGTTTTCGACGGCCTTCAGCACGCCCTTGCCTAAAAAGCGGCCCTTGTCACCGTCCCGCAATTCCACAGCCTCGTGTTCGCCTGTGGAAGCGCCGGAGGGTACGGCCGCACGGCCGAAAGCGCCGTCTTCGAGGTAGACATCAACCTCAATGGTAGGATTGCCGCGTGAATCCAGAATCTCGCGGGCATGAACTTGTTCAATAATGCTCATGGTAGCTCCTTGTAATTTGGCTTGAGGGGTTTCGGGGGTATTATCCCCTTTTCGCGGTGTTAAGGCAAGGGCGACAGCGGCAGGCGAGCGCAAGGTCCCGGTCTAAGAACGGACAACTCCGGTCAAGGGCGGTAATTGGCGTGCCAAGAACGGTTGAGACGTTCGGCCAGTCCTTCGTCGGATAGTTCGCCTTTGAGGACTTCTCGAAGTGCCCGGGGAAGGGTGTCTTGCCAAGTTTGTTCGGGGCACATGGCCATTTCCCACGGCCAAGCTCCTTTTTGTTCTTCACTTTGGACGATGTCGCTAAAGCCCTGGGGCAGTCCGCTAAGCGAAACATCCCGCAAGGCCGGTAAAAGACGGCATTGGTGGGTCCAGATTTCGAGGGCGTGAGGCGAGGCTAAAAACTTTAAAAATGCTTTAGCATCGCGTTGGTGTCGTGCCGAGGCTTGGGTGGATACCACAAAGGTGTTTTCCGCCGAAGAAAAAAACCGATTTTGTGCCGGATCCTGTGACCAGGGAAAGGGAATAAAGGCGACCCCGAAAAATTTCCCCTGAACTTTTTGTTGGTCTAAAATCGCACTGACATCGTCTTGATTTCCAAATAGCATGCCGACTTGTTCCGAGGTAAAGGTGGCAACGGCGGCTGAGGTGGGCGGTAGGCTGTGGGCTTGAAACCATTTGACCAAAGCCAGGAGTTGCTTGAGGTCCACGACACGTCCCCAGTCGGCGTGGGCCCAATTCATATCGGCCGCAAAGCGCTTGACGGCTTCTGGCCCTCGAGAGTCCTGATAGCCCCGAACCCCCAGCTGAGAGCTATGCAATAACATGGTGAGTTGTTCTAGGGCTTGGGGGCCTCCCACAAAGGGGGTGATGCCATTAGCCTGAAGAATCTGTGCATCTTGTTGTAATTGTTTGAACGTCGTCGGAATGGGCAAATCCATGCGGGCAAACAGGGCTTTATTGACCACCAAACCTATCGCTCCCACGTTGGTGGGGAGGGCGATGACTTGCCCCTGAAAGGTGACTCCGGGCAAAAAGGAGGGGTTCACGTGCATTTGTTTGGCCAGACTGTCCAGGTTGGCACAATAGCCGTTCAGGGCAAGTTCGAAATCGGCGGCCCAGGCTGGGGCCTGAAATAAGTCGGGTAAGTTTCCGTAGGCTGCTTCACGCATCAAGCGCGAAGCCTCGAAACGGGGGGTAAAAATGGGCTTTAACTTCACCCCAGGGTGGGTAGCTTCAAAGGCCCGGACTAATTCAGGAAAGGCGGCCTGCAAGGGTTTTTGAGAAATCTCGATGGTCAGGGTTTCGGAGGTGAGTGGGCTCACCAAAAGAGAAGTCAAAAATAGGGCCAAGCCGACTTTTTTCATACAGCGTCTCCGGGCAAATAAAGTGTCTTTCCTGTCCAAAGGTTACAAACATGCTACAATCCCGTTATGCCCAACGACCATTCTTTAGTTTTGACGCCTCAACTTTTGGATGAAATCCTTTTTGCCATGGAGGATCAGGAGCATCCTCGAGTATTGGACCTCGTCACGGGCAAAGTGGTGGTGTTCACCGAAGAACTTGAACCTCGCTTGCTTCCTCTGCCCGAGTGGACGAGCTTGGACGGCTTTCAAACCATGCGCGCTTTTACGGCCACCTTGCGCCATCCAGAACTTAAAGCCGAACTCACCGCGTTGCTGGACGCAGGAGTTGGTGTTTTTAAGGCGTTTAAAACAGCTCTCAAACCCTTTGCCTCCTTAACTCGTCGCTGGCAGGCTTTTAAGCGTCAAACCATGGAACGACGGGTTGAAAGTTGGGCCCAAGACTGGCAGGAGGTTTTGGTATGGTCAGCCTCTTTTGAAGAGGAAGCCCCGCTTCAAGAGGATTTTCAAATTCGACCAGTCACCGACCTTTCGTCGATTGTGTCCTTAAGCGAACAGGCTTGGGCCGAAGTATCTTTGTTATGGGGACCAGGTCGTGAGTTGGCTCAACTTTGGCAACCCCGAGAGGGCGACCGTGTCCTAGCTTGGGCCGTCGAAGGCCCAGAGGGCTTGGCGGGGTTCCTGTGTGGAAACCTCTGGCAACTTTCCCGGTGTGAAGCCTTCGAACTTTCGGGTTGGTATGTAGCTCCCGAATATCGCGGTGTGGGCTTGGGAAGAGCTCTCTGGCGTCGAATGAGGCAAACCGTGGCAGAGCATTCTCCGGACGCCGTGCTCATTTACCGCCTCCCCAGCACGGAAACCTACCTCCAAGCCTTTTTTGAGCGAGAAGGGGGGAAAAACCGTGGAGGAGGGTGGGAGTTTTGGTTAGCTTAAGCGCTCTTGGCGAACCGCTTCAAAGTGGGTGTGCAAAGCGTCCAACCTTTCCATGACACGATCCACCGTGAACTGTTTGCTATCGATCTCTGCAGGGCAAAGGGCTTGGGCTTCGGTGCGGAACTGGGCACACGAAACGACTTCGCTGACACCGTACACAATGACATCCTTGTGGGCTTGGTCATCCAGCATTTCTCCGGCCGAGGTCACGTGAAGGGTGTTGCCGTTGATGCTGACAAAAACCATGTGATCAAAGCCTTTGATGTACGAATCAATTTCTTTGACGCCGCGTTTGGTCTCGGGCTTTCCGGGACGGTAACGAGTTCCTGCGGGAAACACCAGAACCATTTTGCCGCTAGTTTTTGCTTTGGATAAAGCCCTCATCGCGGCGAGGTTAATTCGCTGGGCTCGTTTCAGTTCTGCTTCTTTTTCTGGACTATCGGGGAGGGCTTCAATGGAACGGGACGGGTAAATAATGATGCGGCTAAACGCTTCGGTGAACGCCAGCACCACCGGACTTTCTTCGTTGAGCTTGTACCCGGCCATGGCGACCAGAGCTTCGGCCACCTCCTCGCCGGCAGTTCCGTGTTTTTCTAAGAGGTTGAATAAACACGGCAGGTCGAAATTCGAGTAATGTTCCATGAGTACTAGGCAGGCTTTGCCTGAAGCCGAGAGTTTTTGCAGTTCCACGAGGTGTTCAAACCCTTCAATAGAACTTCCCGGAAGCAGGAGTTCTTCAATGATTTTGTAAAATAAATGCCGGTTGACGGAGTTGCCTTCCTGCCACACATTCTCCTCTGAGACGACGTGCTGTTTCTGAGAATTCTTTACCATTTGTTGTATGACTGGCCCAAAATTCTTCGTGATGTCTATCATGGAAGCTCCTTGAAGTGATGTAAGCCTAAGGTTCAGAATAGGGAGGGGCATGGAGATTTGTCAAGAAATAGGAGTATGCATGAAAAGTTCCCGAACAACATCCCTTGTCTGGGTCGCGTGCTTAGGGCTAGGTATTCTCTGGGCTTCGCCCAGCTTCGCTGAAAATGCGACGTTTGTCCTCTCGCAATCCCGCGAGCCCGCGACGTTCAATCCTCAGCAAATCGACTTGTCTCAAGGCTATTCCACCCCAGAAATGCGGGCTTTTGAAGCGCTTTATGAAGGTTTGGTCGAGTGGGACACCTCTACGGGGAGGGTGCTTCCTGGTCTCGCGGACAGTTGGACCTCGGCCGATCAAGGTCGCGTTTGGACTTTTCGACTTCGGCGTGCTGTCTGGTCGGATGGTTCACGCATAAACGCCGATAGCGTAGTTCAGTCGTGGCTTCATGAACTAGACCCTAAGCAGAAGGCCCCAAGCCCCGGCTTACTGACACGGTTTTTAGTAGGAGCCGCCGCGTATCAGGAGGGCAAGGGTAGTGCGAATGCGGTGGGCATCAAGGCTTTAGACCCCCAGACCGTTCAATTGACCTTGCGGGAACCCTTGGTTCCTTTAGGATTGTTGGCCTTGCCGCCTTTTGCTGTCATCAATGTCGACCATCCTGACCTTGTGAATGGCCCGTACCTTTTGGTTCCAAGCGATTCCAAAAGCAAAGAAGATTCCCAAAGCAAAGATTTGGTGTTCCAGGCTAACCCACGCTATTGGGACGCTTCTGCTGTCAAAATCAAAACCCTCAAGTTTCTGACGCTCGACAGTACGGCGGCTTGGAAAGAGTATTTGGCGGGCAAAGTGGATTGGGCCACCCAAGTTCCCTATTCTCACCTCGGCGATGCCCAACTGCGCGAGGACTTTCAAAATGTGCCCAGTCTGCACACCTACTTTTACATTCCTCTCGAAAAGCCTGACGACAAAAGCTATCCGCTCAATGATGAACGCGTCCGCGAAGCCCTGAGTCTGGCGATTGACCGGAATGTCTTGGCACAACGAGTTTTGAAACTTGGGGTTTTTCCGTTCTACAGCGTCAGTCCCCCCTTTGACGACTACCAACCGCCTGAGTGCGCTCACGACAATATTCTGAAAGCCCAGGCTCTGCTAGCGTCAGCTGGGTATGAAAAAGGGGCCAAATTTCCTACGCTGACCCTGGGCATAAATACAGGACCGCTTCACGAAGCTGTTGCCGCTTACGTTGTCGAACAGTGGAAACTCAATTTGGGCATCACCGTCGAACTCAAAACGGTCAGTTGGAAAGAGTTTCAAGAAGGTCTGAAGAAAGGGACCTACTCCTTGGCTCGCGGGGATTGGCGCGGGGACTGGCCAGACCCTTTGGCTTTTTTAGAAGCTTGGAGCCAACCCGACAATCCAGCTCAGTTTCATAATAAGGATTTTGACCAAGATATTTCTGAAGCGAAAGCTCTGCCCAGTGGTGTCGCCCGCTTAAAGAAGCTCGCCGCCGCTGAACAGATCCTTTTGAACCAGCAGGTGCTGATCCCGCTGTTTTGTTTTGGAACTCCTCAAATGCTGGACCAAGAACGGTGGAAGGGCTGGTTCACCAACACAGCCGATCTTCATCCTTGGAAGTTCCTGGAACCAGTTCCCTCTAGTTCGGCTACGAGTTCAATGTCGTCAACGACTTCAGGGGGGTCGGGTCCGTAAGGACCCTGGTAGTGGGTCGAAAATCTTCGCGGCTGGAGGTTCCCCACAACACTCCCCAAAAGTCCGCCCCAGCCGTTAAGGCCATCTCTTCATCGGCTGGCGTGTCCCCAATCACTAAAAGCTGTTCGACGGGAATCGAGCTCAGGCGAGCAAACCTGAAAACCGTGTCAGGGTGTGGTTTGGGCCGCACCTGGTCAGAACCACTAAGGTGGTCAGAACCTATCAGGACCGTAAAAAACGGTAAGAGACCCAAGGCCCCCAGTTCGCGTTCGGCACCCGCTACAGAGTCCGAGGTGCCCACACCTTGAAGGATTCCCCTTTGGGCAAGGTGGCGGACGATTTCAGCGATTCCGGGAAAGGCGTCGGGTGTATGGTGTTGAACCAACGGCTCTAGGAATTGACGGGCTTGGACCATAAACTCCGTGAGTTCAGGGAGTTTAGTCCAACGATTGAAGGTGGTATAAAACGCTGTCAGTATGGTTTCGGGAGTCCCTGAGGCCAATAACCCTTGCGCGGTAGGTCGACCCTCGACTACACCCAGGGCCGTTAGCACTTGTTCGGCGGCCAGGGGTCTTTGGGTGGGGGAAAGCCCCACCCATTCGCCCAAAAGCAGGGCGAGTTCGCGTTCAAGTCGAACCCAAGAACCCAGGCTGTCGACTAAGGTACCGTCTTTGTCCCAAAGAACCGCTCGATATACCAGCTTATTTCCAGGCCTCACCAGCTTATCCCCAGGCCGCACGAAATCGCCTAACCTCAGCGGCGGG
>DAIDJJ010000116.1:0-8578 GCA_027451385.1 Spirochaetales bacterium
CTCATCTTCTAATTTAAAAAACTGTTCTTTATGCATGAAAACATTTTTTCCAGGACCAAATTCAAGCGAACCATTGTAAAAACCATTTTTTGAAATAAATGTTGTTCGTAATCTATTTCGTTGTAATAGTCTTAAGGCTGGTCCTGTGATGTTGATCTGTCCAATTATGGCAAGTTGTTTGGTCATAGCAGGTGGTATAATTGTCCGACTTCCATCTTTCATAGTAAAAATAAGGTTCTCTTCGGTCTTTCCTAAGGTTCCATAATCTGACACGACATAAACTGTAGCCATTTCATCCCCCTATTTATTCGAGCCGATAATGCCCTAAACCAAAGCGAATACTTTTACCGATACCGGCAATTTCACCAAAACGCAAAAGAAATAGTTCAGACTCAAAAGTATTCCCTGCCACTTTGACCCTTCCCTCAACACCAGAAAAGACAATCTCTTTCTTTTGCCGCGTACTATAATAATTCCAAATAACTTTTTCAAAATAGGCAGAGATATTCTTTTCCTGCTCAGCCTGGTTAAAATTGACGTAGGGGAAGATACCTCTCAGCTCCGGATACAGATCCATTAAACGGTGATAAGCAGATTGTAAAATCATGCTATAACTTGGTAAATACGATTGAAAACCATCCTTAATAATTCGTAACGGGCTCAGAGTTTTTAAGTTTAACGTGGTAGGCTCAGAAGAATCCGTGGGAAGAGTCATAAAATGATCCTCAACACCCAGAAAGTTTATTTGAAACTGTGTTCGACTTTTTCCAACACCATCAGTACCCATTTTTTGAAAAATCTTTACCCAGAAATCTTGATGATATTTCGGCTCATTACTGAAAAGAACAACTTCAATTTTGAACTTGGATTGAGCTTGTTGATGGATTTCTGTCAAATTGATTACGTAAATTGGCCCCTTGGGTTTATCTAATGCCGAGGTCTCAAAGAGTTTTGTATAGTCACAATTCTGCCTCAGTAAACAGTTAGGACAACGGATAGACGAAAACTTACAGACCATTTCATGAAGGACTTTACCTAAGAGACTTCGGAACGCAATAGAAAACTCTTGTCCTTGGTATGGACCGTCAGCCTGAGCAGAAAATTGATATTGACGATACACTATTCCTATCATTTCGTTGTTAAAGGGTTATCATCAAGGAAACTTTTCACCGCCTTAGAGTAACTACTAAATTGGCTCTTCAAGTTTTCAGCACTTGGATATTCTTCAGTCTTAAGGTTAAGTGCCCCACCGTGGGCAATTTGATTTCGTAACCCTTCTAATTTTGAAAGCTGTTGTCTCATAGGATGGTGTTGCCGCAAATCCAGTATCTTTTTTTTGACATGTTCTTGATAATAATCATAGTTGCCAATTTTGTCGGCTTGTCCAAGAAGTTCAAAACCGCGAGCTTCCACCGCAAGCCAAACACAAAGGACAGCTTTACTGTCTAGGCTTTTCCCATGAAGAATCTCGCTTAAAGCCAGCATTTTTTCGCTCAATAAAGATTTCTTTGCTAATTTTTTATAAACTTCCCGATTCAAGTATTCCACTAAATCCTTGATCCAGGGAGGCAATTCTGTTTCTGATAATTTCTCCAACACATTTTTTAAATTCCGCACGTTCTCTTCAATCTGTAGAAAATAATTTGCCTCAATCAATAAAGAGAACCGGTGCAACCATTTGTTTAAATCACCTAAGTTCTGGGGCAGACATTCGGCCAACAATTCGCCTTTAAAACTAGAATTGAACAATTCAAGAGCCCGATAATTTTTATCCAGTAAAGGAAGTGAAACCTTGCGCACAGGTGACTTCTTTGTTTCATTGTCATACTCCCCATAGAGGACTTCTTTGACATGAGTTTTGGGTAAAGAGCTCCACAAGATGATCGGTAGGACACGAAAACCATGGGTAATGTCAACAATAAGCCCATCACTTTCAATCGTTCTGGCTACTTGGTAGTAGAAATTAAAGATCTCTTCTTGGCTATCTGGACCCAAATCCTTGGTGTGAGCAAAACAACGGGTAGATCTTTTCCAAACCTGGGTGAGAATTTCGTTAATCTTAGAAAGGTAGGAATCATCTATACCCTTATCTTCTTTAGCCATGAGCTCTTGTACAAAATCATCGACACCTAATGCACTCGCGTGTTCGATGATTAAACTGGTCCAAGACGAGGTATAGGTTCCCAGAACAATGACGGCGTCAATATCTTGCCTTGACCCTAGCAGAGCTTCAGCAAAAACTGATGTCGTAAAGATTTGACCTTCTGGAAATTCATAGGTTGTTTTGCGATAATTTCCACTTTTGGATTCATCCGGAGTTCCTTTTCCAATAAAGGTGAGCAACGTCATTTCATCCCCCCACTAACCTTATAGTCAATTAAGCACAATAGCTAATTTCAGTTTCTATTCTAGCTAACTTTTCATTGAAATTATATGCCATGCCCATCTATAATGCAAAAATGAGTCTTTTGGCTGAAATTCTTTTTAAAAATCGTCTCTCTCATCCAGATGGCCGTCCGTTATTTCGGTATCGACTCACGGGCCTGATTCCTCAAAAGCTTGATGAATGTGCCAAAGACTACTTTTCACAAATGCCTGAAAATCAACGAACGGCTCTCTTTTGCCTTTGGGCGAGTCGACACCTGCGTTCTACAACTGATGAAATTTCTGGCAAGTTAAGCTGGCAAATGCTGGGTCTTAGCCAACTCAATCAAAAAACTTTGGTGGAATGGACCGATCAAGGGTTAAAAATCTTACAAAGACCGCTTCGTTTGGCTGTAGATGATTCACGACTTAGGCTGGCGACCCTTTATTTGGAAGGAGGCATTCCTCTTCGCACCTTACAAACACGCTATTGGAAAGAAATCATTTCAGCCTTCGAGACCCTACGACAACCCGGATTGCCCGTTCCCCCCGAAAAAATCGTTCCTATCGTCGACGAAATCTTTGTGGATGCCAGTGAACTTCAAAAGCAGGCTCTGAATTTATTTCTACTAGGACTCACGGAAATCGATGCCGACCCGGAATTGTCCCATCAACCCACTGCCCGTTGGTCCGATGAAAACCTGATTCGAGCCTCGAACTGTCTTCAATTAAATTTGCAAGATGATCTGCAGTGGTTGGATGACCTTTTTGCGTTAAAACCTCGCAAGAAACAATTCCTAACAAGAACTGGGAATTGGTGGTTTAGCCCTGCCAAAGCCTCGACGCATCCCGGTGAACTGAAATTTGGGGTCGAATTTCCTCAAAACCTCCCCTTTACATCAGGTGATAGTACTAAACGAGTCTATCTTTTGCACGATGGCGAACAATCTTTTATGGCACGTTATAACCAAACTCGGGAAGGTTTGAGGCTGGATTTTAGTCAGAATCAACCCTACAACCTCGATAAGCCCTGGACCGAAGTACGTTTAGTTGCCAAAGATGACCAAGATCAACTAGTCGATTTTCCTCTCAAGCTTTCAGAATTCTCTCCTCCTGAATTTCCACTCTTTGTCAGGCTAGAGTCCACTGAAGAAAAAGCCTGGCTGGTTCCTGCAAATTGGCAAATTCTTACAGGTGAGGCACTTTTTGAAGAACCTGGAGCCAAGTGGCTTTTAGCTCGCGAAACCACAAATGTCTGCTTTAGAGCCCCCGACAACCAAGAAATTACCTGTGATGCTTCTGCTCTCAAGGCTCCAAAACTAGACGGGGGGAAACCTTACGACGGTGCTTTTTATCAGGGTAAACCCGTTAAACTTCAAAAACCTCAAACACCGACGGGCTGGGTGAGCGACCGAGAATCCGGACTTATCCGTTTTAGTTATGTCCACGAAGGTAAGGTCAAAAAAAGAACCTACGAGGTTATTCTACCAGGACTTCGTATTGAGGGAAGAATTGTATTGGGGGAACACGGCCTTGGGACTCCCCGCATCAGTTGGTCTTTGACCCTTCCAGCGGGTTGGCAACTAAAATTCCCCTCGGGGACAAAACACGACAAAGACTGGAAGTTTACTACTGAGTTGGTGCTGAACTCCGGCGAAGAAGTGGGCCAAGACATACAAATCACGGACGGCGAACAAAGCATTCCCCTCACCTGCTACCCCTCAGCACAAATTTTCTTCCAGAAGGATGTCCTTAGTCCTCTTCAAGAAGAACGAGAATTACTGCTTTGGAAGCAAGAACTCAACGAGTCGTGGTGGCTTTTTAAAACTCGCCGAGCTAAAAGGCTCACCCTGAATCAACGTTCGTATGATTTAGAAACCGAAGTAGAAATTACCCCACGCCCTGGGCTGGTCTTCCTGAAAACCTGGCAAAATGATTTTGTCCCAATGGAATCCACTCCCGAAAGCGACCCCTTAATCGAACGCCATCAATTAGAAATTCGCGTCTACGGAAATCATGAGCGGTATGAATCCGGTTATCACGATGAACTCATACTCAAACTTCAAAATTATGCCGTGATACCCAATAAAGATAAACGAGAACTCTTAGGCCGTGGTCAAGACGTCACATTGACCACAAATACTTCAAGCTATTTATCAGAATTCCCCGAGTTGTTCTTGAGAGCCCTTTGGGCCCCCCAGCTACCTCCCATCCAAGTCGAATATACAGGAACGCACTGGCGGCTTCCCCTTGGTTGGGATTCTTTTCCCCAAGGAATGTATTTGCTAACTAGCCCCCAAAACCCCGAATGGATGCGTCCAACGCTTATTCCGTTGGCGACGACAATCACCCCCCAGAACCTTTCAGCCATGCAAACTATCAGTCGAGGTGAAGTCGTGCTTCAGGCCCTAGAAGCCAGCAACAACCCCCAAGACTCTATTCAAAGTATTTCGATTCGTCTGTACCGAGAGCTTTTTAGGGATCTCGTCAATAACCCTGAGGATTCGGATTGGACCAACCTTTGGCTATTGAGCAACGAATTGCATTCGTTAGGCATAGATTTTTTGTTTCAGTTTCAAGCGCTTTTTCAAATGTTACTTGAAGGCGGTTCAAACGGCTTAGTTGGATTTTTGGGGCTCTGCTGGACCTTACGAGCTGGTCTTATGCAACAAAAGGATGAGACCCTGGTCGAGTACCGAGCCAAGCGTTTATTCAAACGGGTAACAGTTCCCAGCCCACAGCCAGTCGAAATCAAAATAAAGGATTTCGCACAGAAACAGAACATCCTAGAAGCTTTAAAAAGTATCCTTGAATTAATTCCTGAAAGCTGGCTAGCCACACAAGGGTCTTTAAAATCTGCCTTAGAATTTTTCAATACCGAGTCGTTCCCATGAATCCTATTTTCTCGTTTCCTCAACATCTTCGTAAAGTTATTGCCGAAACTATTCTGGCAGATTGGAAGCTCAGAGACCCAGAAATTGTGGAGTGGTTTCGTTATGCTTTCACCTCTGGAAGTACCCTAGAGGATAAAGGTTTGTTGGCAGATCCTTTGCTTAAAGCTCTTTTTCGGTATCAGGAGTATCCTAAAACCGTTCAACAGTTAAGTGATGAGGGCCTCCTTTCACCCCTGCTTCTCAATAAAGTTTCCAGTTTAATTGGCGATCAACCCCACCAGCTTTGTCACCCCTATTCCCACCAAGGTGAGGCTTGGGTTTCACTCTTAGCACCCGAGCCTAGAGCCACCCTACTCAGTGCGGGGACAGCGTCGGGAAAAACCCAAGCTTTTATGATCCCGATTATTAGTCATCTTGTCAGTCAGCTTGAAACACAGGGCCATGTCGAACCTGGAGTTCAAGCCTTGATTTTGTACCCGCTAAATGCCCTGATTGAGGATCAACAACTACGTTTAAGTCGTTATTTACAGCCCTTCAATGGGGCTATTCGGTTTAGCCGTTGGAATGGCAGAACCCCCGATGACGTTAAGATCGAAGAAGAACGTCAAACTCCCTGGGAAGTGCTTGACCGAAAAGGTATGCGCAAAAATCCTGCCTCAATTCTTATTACCAATATAACCATGCTGGAATACTTGCTTTTAAGAGATGCGGATACCCCAATCTTGGCTCAATCTCGAGGCAAACTAAAGTACATCATTGTCGATGAAGCCCATAACTATCAGGGAGCCCAAGCGGTAGAGTTAGCTTTACTTCTTCGCCGTGTCATGGATGCCTTCGAAGTTTCTCCCCATGAGGTTCATTTTGCCGCCTTTTCAGCCACGTTAGGTGATCGAAACAAGCCCGAACAACTCAAAGATTTTCTACGCGGTTTATCTGGACGCACCGATGAGCGGCTTGACGTCATTCACGATCAGCCAGTTTTAGGGTCTACTTTCGTTCCCTCTGATTCCGAGTTCACCCCAGTCATTCAAGCAATAGAACAGGACCCCAACCATTCCCTACGTTGGCAAACCTTAAAGAAACTCCTTCAAACGAATTCGAAGCAACAGGTATCGTCGGATCAAGAAATATCCGCTTGGCTAGAACGCTTTTCCTCAGCACCACCGTTGGGAACGGGAATCGCCTTAAGACTAAATTTATTTCTTAAAACTCTTCCTGCTGTGTGGGCTTGTACTAACTCGGAATGTTCACACCGTCCACGTGTACCCACTTGGCCCTTTGGGGCAGTATTTTTTGAACGTTGGGAGGAATGCCCTTATTGTAAGTTTACCGTGGGACAATTGACGAAATGCAATTCTTGCGGACAAATTCATCTAGCCTTAGCGCGTTCTGAAGGTCAAGACGGGTTTTCTCAGTTAAAAACTCCTCGCACGACAAAACCTGAGTTCAATGAAGACGAAACACTCGACGATGAAGAAATTCCCCCCGACCAAATCCTTCAGTTAGGGATTCCTCTTCAGGGCAACCCGTATTCCCTGCAAGCCGATGGCCTTGTCAAACAATCTGACAATTCCAAGAAAATTTACTACCTCACCGATAGCCCACCTGGTGGGTCTTTTCGCTCCCGTTGTACTCGCTGTTTAGCCCTGAGTCCTGGAAAATTTATTGATCTTCGTGCGGCAGAGCCCTTTATTTTAAACCTACTGCCTGCAGAAGTCCTTCAACTTTCACCACCTGAAGCGACAGCCCAGCAAGAACACTTACCCTTTGACGGGAAGAAAGCTATCTCGTTTACCGATGCACGTCAAAAAACTGCACGCTATAGTTTTAATTGCAAGCTTGACGCTGAACGTAATTGGACAAGACAATGGATACTCAAGGCTATTCAAAATAAACCTCGTTCAATTCGTCAACTCGTGAACGAACTAAAAAAAGTACTGGAAACCCCCGAATATAAACACTTTCTCCAGTCCTATCGCCCCCAGGTATCAAAAGCAAAAGATTTAGCTTGGATCCTTATTCTTAGAGAATTAGCCCGTCGACCTCGTCGCGGGGCCAACTTAGAAAGCCTAGGTCTTGTTCAGGTGACTTTCCCTGATCTCCAGGAATCACCTCTCCCTTCATTTCTAAAAGACTTGTCCATTTCAGAAGAAGATTGGCATAAGTTTCTTCAAATCTTTGTCTCTACAAAAATTCGAACCGGCTGGTATTTTGAGTTATCAGATTGGGATCAAGCTGAAGAGCTGATTTCTTTTTATGTTTTGTACCGGTCACATCAAAGAATCCTTCAAGGCTTCGATTTGCAAACTTGCAGTGTTTTAAATAGGACAACGAAGAAGGCCAACACTCTAGGAATGGTTCTGCTGGGAGATCAAGCCAACTTGCTTGAAAAGACTCAGCTTTCTCAACAAATATCTACGGCTATACTTGATGCTGTTCCAAGAATTTGTCATCGAGGCAGTGACCAACGTTTACGCTTAGATATTGCCGATCAGATGGAAGTTCGACCCGTAAAAACATTTTTAGCAGGCTCCAGCTTTGGCGATTTGGTCACAGAAACTGTTGGGGGAAGGCATCCTCTTTTAGGTGTTGGCGAAGTAAAAACTTGGGACTGGGGTGAAAACTTAGCAAAGTATGCCGGAACAAGCCTCGAAGAATTACCGTCTGAACTACAAAGCTCCATTGATACCTGGAGAAAACAGGGAATCTGGAATCGCTATCACGATAAAATTCTTTTTGGACGACACGACTATGTAGCTACGGAACATAGCGCTCAAATTGATCCAGAGGACTTGAAAGCACGCGCCAATTTATTCCGCGAAGGGAAGATCAACTACCTTTTTTGTACCACAACCATGGAAATGGGCGTCGATATTGGCAGTCTGAATGCCGTCGTTATGAATAACGTGCCCCCCTTACCAGGCAACTACCAACAGCGAGCAGGTCGGGCCGGCCGACAAGGTCAACCTGCTTCTGTGGCTTTGACACTTTGCTCCCCTCGTCCTCGAAGCCTTCAAATCTTTCAGAACCCACAAGTTCTTTTGGGGGCAACGCGTGTACCAAAAATCGTCTACCTTTCGAAAGAGGTCGTCTTTCGACAATTTCGCGCTTTGGCCCTGGGATTATGGGTTCGAGACACGCATCAAATGTCACCCTGGAGTTCAACAGGAGAGTTTTTTCTACCCCAAGAGTATTCTAACGAAAGTCGATGCCATCAGTTTTTAGCTTGGCTTGAAACGCTTTCCCAGGCTCATTCTTTGCGCTTAGAAAATTATTTAGCTTCCACGTCTCGCCCTAAAGACATGCCTTTTGCTTTAGAC
>DAIDJJ010000117.1:0-4849 GCA_027451385.1 Spirochaetales bacterium
GGGAATTACCCGGGAACGCGTACGGCAAATCCAAGAAAAAGCGATTACCAAACTCCGCAGTCTACGCATGATTCGTGAACTTCAGGAATTTGTTTAAGAAAGACGGGCTTTAGGCCAGTTTTTGCCACAAACAGTAATACAACGGCCCCCACCCTTGGTGGGTGTCGGGTAAAATCAAGTAGCCGTAAGTCTGTTTTTCTCCTACGGCTTGAGTGAGTACAACTTCTTGCCAACGACCAGCGCGTTTTTTGTTAAACTTCTCTAGGGCAAGCTGATTTTCTTCGGGAGAAATGGAACAAGTGGCATAAAGCACATAGCCGCCAGTTTTGACGGTTTCTAGAGCACTACACAGCAAGGCCACCGCTTGTTGGGCCAAGCTTTTGGTGCGGTGAGCAGACCACAATTCCAGGTGTTTAGGAGAATGTAACACATGTCGTTCGCTGGAGCAGGGGGCATCTAAAAGGACCGCATCATAGCTTTCTTTTTGGTACAAGCCCCAGCGCGTCGCATCTTTGCCCGTTACCGTTACAGCACGAAGCCAGTCATCTGGCAAATGCTCGCGAAGGACTTTTCTAAGCCTTTCACGACGGGCGGAACTAAGCTCATTGGCGACAAGGGATCCTTGACCGTTCAATTTCTGCGCTAAAACAAGGCTTTTTCCTCCTGGGGCGGCACAGAGATCTAAAATGTTTTCTCCGGGATTTACCGGGAGTAACTCTGCGGCAAGCTTCGAGGCAGTGTCCAAATAATAGGTTCGTTTTAAGTTCTCTGTTCCCAAGGCTTGAGGGTCCGCCTCTTTAAGGAGTGCACTACGGAGCTGGGGCCATCTTTCGCCCCAAACTTTGGCATAGTAATCCTCAAAAGCTTTTTCGCCTTTTTTGGGAAATTGTTGTTGTTGCACTGGACGGATTCCTTAAAAATTTGGTATCAGAAGCTATGCCTCAAATTGTTGCCGTCATTTTTGATTTAGACGGAACTCTGGTCAATAGCTTGGAGGATATCTCGGCCTCGGTCAATCATGTCCTCAAAGGCTTAGGGTGCCGGTCTCTCAGCGTTGAAGAATATCGTCCTCTTGTAGGGTGGGGGCTTCGTCAATTGGTAGCGAGTGCCGCAGATCGAACTTTAACAGAACCTGAATGGGACGGAGCGTATCAAGCTGTTTTGAATCGATACCGAGAGTTGCCAGTTATTAACTCTTCACTATATGAAGGGATTCCTGAATTGTTCAAAAAAATGCCTCATACCTTAAGTTTGGGCATTTTGTCGAATAAGGAGCATCAAGTTGCTCAAGCTGTGGTAAAAACTTTGATGCCGACGGTTCCATTTCGATCGGTTTGGGGGGCTCGTCCTGGGGTTCCGCATAAGCCTGACCCCACAGCTTTGCGAGAAATGATTTACTCTTGGGGATTAAACCCCCAACAAACGGCCTTTGTGGGGGATTCCGGCGTGGATATGCAAACAGCTGTGAATGCAGGTTGCCTGGCTTTGGGTGTTGCGTGGGGGTTCCGTCCTCGTGAAGAACTTGAAAACGCTGGCGCTAAAGAGATTTTTCACGACCCCCATCACTTGAGTCTCTGGCTTGAAGAAAATATTCTGCAAAAGGAATTAACCTCTACGGGGAATTGAATTCAGCATCTAAGTGCGTTAAAGAACAAGTACGTTAAAGAACAAGTACGTTAAAGAAAGGGAGAAAATCATGATCAATGAAGAGATTCGTCAAAAAGCCGCTTTATATGTCGAAAAAGAAACCAACCCCGTCTTCCGCGAAGAAGTCGAAAAGCTTCTTCAAACTCAAGGAGAGGCTGAACTGAGTGATAGGTTCTACACCTCCTTGAGTTTTGGAACAGGTGGTTTGCGTGGTGTCATTGGGGGGGGAACCAATCGGATGAACCCTTATATGGTGCGTAGCGCGACTCAAGGGTTGGCCAATTACGTCAATCTCGCCGTTCCTTCGGGAGCTAGTGCCGTCATTGCGCATGATTGTCGTCGCTATTCTGATCTCTTTGCCCTGGAAGCGGCCTTGGTACTTTGTGCAAACGGAATCAAGACGTATTTGTTTCCTGAATTAAGACCAACCCCGGTTCTTTCCTTTGCCGTTCGGGTTTTAAAAGCGACAACGGGTATTGTCGTCACTGCCAGTCATAACCCTCCTGAATACAATGGGTACAAAGTCTATTGGAATGATGGGGCTCAAATTTTGCCCCCTCATGATGAAGGTATCATTGCTGAAGTACAAAAGACTCAAGGCTTTTCACGCACGATGACCAAAGAAGAAGCTCTCGCCAAGGGCTTACTCGTTTATATCAAAGAAGAAATTGATATTCCCTACCAAAATATGGTGAAAGCTCAAGCTTTAAGAACGGAACTTTTTAAGAAGGAAGGTAAAAATCTTAAAGTCGTTTATACACCACTACATGGAACCGGTATCACGGAACTTCCGGCGATCATGAAGGATTTGGGTGTCAATTTAACCTTAGTTCCCGAACAGGCTATCTCTGACGGCAATTTCCCAACCGTGACGTCTCCGAATCCAGAAGAAAAGTCCGCCATGGATATGGGTCTCGCGTTAGCTCAAAAAAATCATGCGGATCTTCTCTTAGGCACTGATCCCGATGCGGACCGTTTGGGCATAGGGGTCCCCTCCGACGAGGGTTGGCTCTTACTCAACGGTAACCAATTGGGAGCCCTTTTAGCAGATTATCTTTTTTTAACGCTCAAAGAACAAGGAAAAATGCCCGCTAAGCCCGTATTTATTAATAGTATTGTTACAACGGATTTGCACCAGCTCATTGCGGCTAAGTACGGCATCAAAAGCTACAAGGTGCTGACGGGCTTTAAATATGTCGGTGAAAAAATTCGAGAATTTGAAACTGCTCAAACTGGCGAGACTTACCTCTTTGGAACGGAAGAAAGTTATGGGTTCTTGGTGGGGACTTCAGTTCGGGACAAGGATGCCATGTCAGCGGCAGCTCTGACCATTGAAATGGCGTTGTACCACCGCAGTCAAGGTAGAACAGTTCTTCAAGCTCTGAATGCTCTTTATGAAGAATTTGGGTACTTTCAAGAAATTCAGATCTCTAAAACTTTTAAAGGTCAGACAGGACTGGAAAAAATGAAGTCCTTTATGAGCCAGCTGAGTCAGAAACCGCCGCGCAGTATCGGTGGCCTTAACTTAAATAAAATGATCGACTTTAATGATGGAACGACTAGCCTGCCTGATGGAACAAGGAAAAAGACTGAAACCTTGGCTTCGAGCAATGTTCTTCAATTTTATTTAGAAGACGGTAGTTTAGTTACAGTTCGTCCTTCGGGCACAGAACCTAAAATTAAGTTTTATGCTTCTTGCCGCGCCAAAACCGGAGAAGCCCTTGCTAAAGCTCAGCAAATTGTCAAAGAGAAAATCCAAGCCATTCGAACTGAATTAGATAAATGGATTGATTAATGAAAGAAATCACTGAGTATAATCATCTTCTAAATCCTCAGCTCGTCTTTGTGGCCTTTGACTTTGAGACTACGGGATTATCCTACAACTATGATCGAATCATCGAGATTGGCGCCGTAAAATTCCGTTATCAAGAAGAAATGGAAAGATTTTCACAGATGGTGAATCCCGAAATGCCGATTCCTGCAGAGGCGTCAGCTGTCAATGGAATTTCGAATGAAATGGTCAAAGACGCCCCTCCAGGCAATTTGGTGCTGCCAAAGTTTCTTGAGTTTATCGGGGATGCTATTTTAGTGGCACACAACGCATCCTTTGATATCTCATTTTTACGTACAGCGATGAATCGCTGGGGGTTGGGACAGTTAAAAAATGATGTTATCGATACGCAAAAGATGGCTCAAAAAGCTTTTCCTGGGCGTAGTAACTACAAGTTGCAACTGTTAGCTCAAGATCTCAAAATTATTAGCCTTGAAGCGCATCGCGCTGAAGATGATTCACGTGTGTGCATGGATTTATTTACCGCTTGTCTCAAGCAATTGAATCCTGGCAATCAGGCCTCGTTATTTTAACTGGAGGGGGAGGGGGGCATGGGAATTCAGCGGTCTGATGGTAAGTTGAAAGCTCATTTTCTTCAACACACCCCTTCAGAAGGTTTAGGTACTATGGAACCGTGGCTAAAAGCAAACGGTTATATTCTTTCTCAGACCGCTTTATATCGTATCGAATCCTCTCGTCCTGACTTGTATCCAAGTCCTGACTCTTTGGACCTCTTGATCATCTTGGGCGGCCCCATGTCCGTTTATGAACAAAAGAACTATCCTTGGATGATCCAAGAGTTTCAGTTTATTGAAGATTGCCTTAAGGCTAAGGTCCCTATCTTAGGAATATGCCTAGGAGCGCAAATCTTGGCTCATTTGCTGGGAGGAACTGTAAAACCACATCGTGTGAAAGAAATTGGTTGGTTTCCTGTAACCTTTACGCCACCATACCCGAGTTGGTTGCCCCCTCATCTCCCCGAGCAAGTTCCGAATTTTTTCCACTGGCATGGAGATACTTTTACCTTACCTTCCCAGGCCAGACGTCTTGGTTCCTCTGAGGCGACTCTAGAGCAGGGGTTTCAATGGGGAGACCGAGTTATTGCTTTACAGTTTCATGGTGAAACCAATGCCGAAGCTATTGAAGAGTTTCTAAACACTGGGGCGAACGAATTAATATCCGGACCTTATATTCAAACTAAAGAAAAAATTCGAGCCTATAACCCCCAAACTGAACTTTCGACATCATTTATCGAAGCTGTTTTAACCTATTTGCGAGGATTTGCTCACTTATGATCCTTCCTCGTCTCTCTGTGGCGCCTATGGTCGATTGGTCTGATCGTCATTTTCGGTATTTTTTAAGATTTCTGGC
>DAIDJJ010000117.1:4859-8570 GCA_027451385.1 Spirochaetales bacterium
AAGCCTTTTTTATACCGAAATGCGCTCTACAGGAGCCATTCTACATGGTCACGAAGAAAGTATTCTTGGTTTTGATCCCTTTGAAAAACCCTTAGCTTTACAAATAGCGGGTGATGATCCGCACGAACTGACTAAAGCCGTTCAGAAAGCAGAAGCCTGGCCTTTTGATGAGTATAATTTGAATTGCGGCTGTCCTTCTGACAAAGTCCAAGAAGCTCATTTTGGTGCGTGCTTAATGGCCGAGCCAGACTTAGTAGCGGGCTTGGTTTCTGCTCTGAAAAAAGCTACTTCTCGTCCTGTAACCGTAAAACATCGCATTGGAATTGATGGTCTAGAAAGTTATGAAGATATGTTGAGGTTTGTAAAAGCCGTCCAAACGGCTGGAGCAGACCGCGTTATTGTTCATGCCAGAATAGCTATTCTTAAAGGCTTAGATCCCAAAGAAAATCGAGAAATTCCTCCCCTCCGTTATGAGGATGTATATCGACTTAAAGCGGAATTACCACATTTCCCCATTGAGATAAATGGAGGAATTCGAACCCTAGAAAACTTGAGAAACCAACTCAAACAAGTCGATGGCGTTATGTTAGGACGAGCTGCCTATGAAGACCCCTATTTTATGGCCGTGGCAGAAGAGGAAGTCTTTGGTACTCCTCGCGTGACTCGTCGTCAGGTGATCGAGTCCTTGATGCCCTATGTTGACGAGTGGCAAAAACGAGGAACTTCGGTTTATAAAATTGCGCGTCACATGACTTCACTTTTTGCGGGCTTTCCTGGTGCAAGAAAATGGCGGCAAGTTTTAAGTCCTCCGTTTCAAGAAATTCAGAAATCGAGTGATTTATTTCGCCAAATCCTTGAAGTAATTCCTTCCTGGGTCTTGGATTCGTGTGACTTGAGACCGAATTCCGCAAAATCTCTTGTTTCTTCATGAAAATCGCGTCAAAATGAAGTTATGGATTTTCAGTCAGCTTCAGTTTGGAGGCCGCACCGGTGAAGCCTTCTTTAAGATTGCTTCTTGTTGAAGACTCTGAAGATGATGAATTTCTCATTAAACGAGAGCTGTCTCAGACTGAATTTACTTGGTTGGTTGAGCGTGTCACGACTCCCGAGGCTCTGCACAAAGCTTTACAAGAACAAGCTTGGGATTTAATCATCAGCGACTATAAATTACCTGGTTTTTCAGGTCTTGATGCCCTCAAAATATATCAAAATTCTGGTTTGGATGTTCCCTTTATCGTTCTTTAAGGCATGATAGGTGAAGACTTAGCCGTCGAAATGATGCAAAAAGGGGCGCATGACTACATCATGAAAAATGCGCTGAAGCGCTTACCAAGGGCAGTTGAACGTGAAATTCGAGAATCTCAATCGCGCAAGGCACAAAGAGCTTCTGACGAAGAGAATCGTCAATTAACACGCTACTATCAACTTTTAAGCCAAACCAATCAAGCTATCGTTCGGATTCTTGATCCCAGTTCCCTGTTAAGTACCATTGCCTCCGTAGCCGTTCACATTGGCGGGTTCACTTGGTCGGGTTTTGCTACCTGGAATGACAATCGTTGGCATTTAGAGACTTCATTTGGTGAAGAATCTCCTTCTTCTCATTTTCCCTTTGAATCTATTCATACAGTCCCGTTTACGCCAATCATTCAAACTGACGAACAGTTATCAGAACTTTATGGCCTATTTCCCATTCGCATCCAGGGACGACCTTGGGGGGCCTTTCTCATCAAAACTCAGGAGTCGATGCTTTCTGACGAAGAAACCAAACTGTTGTCAGCCTTAGCTGCTGATATAGCTTTTGCGCTAGAAGCTCGCTTCGAATCCCAATTTCGCAGAGAATTGGATCGTCAATTAGCTCAAGAGCGGGAACGTTTGTCTCTTATTCTCGAAAGCATGGCCGATGGAATTCTTGCTTTGGATTCTTCAGGGAAAATTGCTTTTTTAAATCAAAATTGTGAGCTTCTCCTAGGGTGGGAAAATTTTGTGTCCTCGCTGTCACAAGAAGTCCTTCCTCCCGAGATTTTGGCGGTTACTGGGATTAAAACCGTTCCTTTTGTCAATAAGCAGGGGAAAGCTTTTCCTCTCGAAGTGGGTTCAACTTTTGTCAGTGATCGACAAGGAGCTGGCATTTCACGCGTTTTTCTGCTTCGGGATATATCCGATCAAGAAAAAACCGAAGAAAGACTTCGTCAGCTTGAAAAAATGGAATCCATTGGCTTGTTGGCAGGTGGTATTGCCCATGATTTTAATAACTTGCTAACGGGAATTTTTGGTTTCCTTCAGTTAGCAAAAATGAATTCCTCAGATCCTTCGAAAGTGGAAATGTACTTGGAAAGAGCCATTAATCCTTTTAATAGAGCAAGGAACTTAGCCCAGCAACTTTTGACTTTTGCGAAAGGAGGTCAACCTCTTAAAAAACGTTTCAATCTCATTGATATGTTAAAAAATATTTCCGAATTCACTTTGAGTGGTTCTAGTATAGTTTTGACCAACCATTTTGCAGATGACGTGTGTTTTATCATGGGAAATGAAGCCCAGCTGGGGCAGGTGTTTGAAAATTTGCTGGTAAACGCAAAGCAGGCCATGCCCAATGGGGGAACGTTAAACCTGACTATCGTAAAAAAAATCGCTTATGAACGCCCCGACCTGAAACTCGTCAAGGGAGATTACTTGGAAATTGCCCTAGAAGATACAGGCTGTGGCATCCCTCCAGAATCGTTAAAGAAAATCTTTGATCCCTTTTTTACGACCAAGAAAGAGGGAACAGGTCTTGGTTTGTCGATTTGTTTTTCTATTGTCAGAAAACATGGTGGTGCCATAGAGGCTGATTCTGTCATGGGGCGAGGTTCTACATTCCGAGTTTATTTGCCGTGGCTTTCAGACGATGTTCAGCCCAATATTCAAACTCAAGTTCCAGCAAACGGGGAGGGGTTAATACTTTTTCTGGATGATGAAGAATACGCCAGAAGTATTGCTTCGTCGATGCTTGAACGCTTAGGTTATGCGGTGGAAGTTTTTGAAAGTGGGGAACAAATCGAGTTAGCGTATCAAGAACGTTTAAAGGCAGGTATACCCGTTGTTGCCGTTATTTTAGATTTAACGATTAAAGGTGGTCCTGGAGGAATGGAAGTATTAAAGAATCTCAAAAGGATTGATCCTGAAGTCACGGCGATTGCTTCAAGTGGGTATGCTAATGAGTCTGCACTAATAGATCCCCTCAAGTATGGCTTTAGGGGAAGCTTACCCAAACCCTTCAGCATGGATGAATTATCTGAAATACTTTCGAAATTCTTAAGGACATCTCATGAATAAAGCTGTGAAATGAATTCTCATTTTTTATTGCGGACGAACAAGGATGCTTTTTTGAAAAAATTGATTGTTAGGAATTCGAAATTCTGCTGAGTCATCGTTTTTCAGACTGGTGAAAATTGGCCCTTATTCTTAAGGGCACCTCTAAAAAAAAAGCTATTACACGGTCAGATTTTTGAATTTTAAAAAAATTGAGAAAACCTCCATTATTTCACACTTCTAACCGCTAAAACTGCCATTTTTCCCCATATTTATCAACTTTTCGTAGCCCCCTCTGAGTTGATAGATATCTTACCATCTTTCACCTTCCCGAGCCAGTTCCTAAGCGTCATCGGGTTGACGCCGACCTCTCTTGTTACCTCACTAACTTTCCGACTCTCAGGCGGAAGTACCTTCCTTAAA
>DAIDJJ010000118.1:0-8183 GCA_027451385.1 Spirochaetales bacterium
TGAATTCGAAAAACGGCTAGCAAGTAACGTTCTTGAGGGAACCCTGTTAAAGGGATGAACAGCAAAAACCCCTTCCCCCCCTGAACCAAATTCACCGGAGCTGTCGCTTGAGGTATACCGGTTGCCCAAGCCTTCAGCAATGTTTTTTTTCTCTGTGGTTCAAAGCCTAAATCCAGGTGTACCGCTTGCTCATTACCCCGCAGGGGGTAAACCCACGCGACATGATGGGTTGCGTCGACTCCTTCCAGGGCTTGATACCCTGCCACATCGGCAAAATAGCGGCGGACATCGTGTAATAGTTCGGGGGATTCCAAAGCCTGATCACGCCGCCAGGACGCGGCTAAGCGTTCTAGTGCTCCTACACGATTTTCAAGATCCGTTTCAATTTGGGCGCCTAAGTAGCGACTTTCAGCCCTCAACTTGGCTTGAAGTTGCCTTGACTCTTGCTCGCGAATCTTAGCACTCAACCCCAAAAAGGTGAAAAAGACCAGAAGCATACTCAGCCAGGGAAAGAGAGAAGTTCCCCAAAAATAAACTCGGCCTGACGATTTCATCCGTGCCATACTCTAATTGTGAAACGAAATGACCAGAAAAGCCAATAGGCCATTGGCAACATAGGGAGGGATAGCTAAAGTGTACTTATGAAGGACTGGAGTACCACGTTAAATCAACTTCCCATTATGCCCGAAGTTGCTGCCAAAGTTCTAAAATTAGCAGACTCACGATTGATGACGTTTACCAGTCTCGAAGAAACCATCCTTCAGGACCCCGGAATCACGGCCCGAATTCTCAAGATTGCCAATTCGGCTCAATTTGCCCGTCAGCATCAAGTATCTCAGGTTCGTACGGCGATTACTCTTCTGGGTCTCAATACGATCAAAAATCTCGTCGTCCTATTGGCTGGGTCTGGGCTCTTTGGAAAATCTCCACCCACCGCATTTTACCGCCACTACTGGTCACATTCCTTATTCACAGCCTTTACTTCTCGCGATCTTTGCCTTTTTTTAGGCTATCGCGAGCAAGCCGATAATGCGTTTGTGGGTGGTTTACTTCACGATATTGGGCAGATTCCCCTGTATTTGTCAGAACCGTCAGCCTACCAAACCCTGGTCACTTCAGCCATTCAAAAGGGGACTCGACTTTCGCAAGAAGAAGATTTCGTCTGGAAACTTAATCATCACCAGGTTGGAGCTAAAGTTCTGCAAAGTTGGGGCTTTCCCCCATTTTTGGTAGACGCGGCACTCGAGCATGGCAACCCTCAAATTACTTCAAATCATAAACTGCTGATTAGTGCGATTACCCTGGCAGATTTTTTAAATTCTCAAAGATATTTCAACGATTCACAGAATTTTACGCCTATGGCTACTCATTTTGGCTTTTTGGGGTTAAGTCCTGCTCGTCTGGTCAATTTTCATCAGGACCAAGAAAGTCGTTTGCGGGATGATAAGTTGTATCAAGAATGCCGAAATATGCTCAAGCTCAACTAAGGTTAAAGGCTACTTTCCTACAGCCTTCAAAAAAATACTTCGCTCCATGGTGGTCATGCTCTTTTCTAAACTGAGCAACGCGACAAGGCAGGCTGTGAAAGCCGCCGCAAGAAAGCCCAGACCTGGAAAAACTTCGGGAAAAAGACAACCCACCCAAGACCCAAGTCCTTGTAGAACAAAGAAGACCCCGGCACTTACGGCAGCCTGAAGGTAAAATTCTAAATAGTATTGATAATTCAACAAAGTCATTAAGAGCAAAAGAAACCAAGAACCAGCGACGGCCGACACTGTGGCCCCAACATTTAGCCCGGGAAGGGCTTCGAAAAGTGCCAAACAAGCTAAGGCCGCCAGAGTTTGAACCAGCATTTGATTCAACAGTTCTCGATTCATCAGATTCATCAACTGAAAACGTTCTTGACGAATACGTACAAAGGATTTAGTTGCCACACTGTGAAGAAATTTCCGCAAGGCCGTATAATACGTTGTCTCTGAAAAAATGAGAAAATATATCAACCCTGGAATTAAAGATAGGCCCGCCAAGTAGACCGGAAAATCCCAGAAATCCCAGATATGAAAGAACGTCCCGTTCACAGAATATCCCCGAGAAAACCAAAAGACAAATTTATCTATCCATTGGCCGGCATAGAAAAAGAACCCCGAAAGGGCCAAGTTGCCGTATTGACGAACAACACGTTTTAGCTGTCGAAACATACCTGGCTGTCTTTGCGGAGGATACTCTTTCAAGACAAGACCGCTTAAACCTAACAAAATCGCCACATGCCCTAAGGCAAAACCACCTATGGCACCTGCTGTGCCGAAGTACTCAGCCCCCCAAAGGGTTAACCCCAAAGCTAACCCCATCCCGCTCAGGTAAATCATGAGGATGGCCATAAACTTTTTTAAGAGGGACACGAATAACATGACGATCCATAAAGCATTGACCGCCGCAAACAATAAAGAGGCTGCAAAAGAAAGCCCAAGATTTGCTCCACCCCAAACTGAAAGCATTGACGTCAGAAAAAAGGCGACAGCCCCCGATAGCAAGAACACACTGATCGTGACCAAGAGAAGCCAGACTGAGGCTTCTTTCTCGCGTTTTTCCCACAGTAAGTCAGAAATCAACCTCGTAAACAAATAATGTACGGGACTGCCAAAGGCCAAAGAAAGTGCATAAGAATACGTAACCACCGCTTGAAAGAGCAAAGCATGCGGAACTTGAAGGATACCCAAACCGCTGTGGATGGCAAAAATGGTCAGCACAGTCACCAGCCAAGGGCCAGCCACCAAAAGGGCACCGGAAAAGATTGCTTTCAAGGAGCTGGCTAAATCCGAACGAGCCACAACTCGTCTCAGTTCAAACCCAATGCCAGCCACTACGGTCCCCCTACTAAACGGTATAGACCACGAGTTTTCTCTAATAACTCAGAACGGTGGTAAAAGCGACGAACCTTTTCAGAATTCCGTTCATTGATCGCCTCCATTTCTTCCGGGTGGTTTAAGACAAAGCGAAGTGCGGCTGCCACTTGACTAGGATCTTTTGAAGCGGCCAAGAAACGCTCATCGTAGTCCAACATTTCAGGAACATTGCCCACCTTAGTACTGACACAAGGTATACCCGCAGCCCAAGCTTCGAGAATGACAAGAGGTTGTGCTTCACGAACACTCGTCAGAACTACCACATCTAAAAAGGCATAAACCTCTAAAACATTTTGCCGACCTGTAAATTGCAAACGATCCCCTAAGGAAAGACTTTCTGCCAAGGCTAAACAATCTTGATAATAATCTGGGTCTTCATCCGTAGGGCCAATGGCATAAAAGGTAACGTCGGGAATTTCCTCGGCAATGATTTTCGCGGCGGCGATAAAGGTTTTCACATCTTTAATGGGAACAATTCGCCCCACCAAACCTATATGCCGTCCTGGTCTAGGTTGCCGTGAGATGGACGAAAAACGTTCTACATCAATGCCGTTGGGAATGACAAAGGTTCGGTCTTTTGAGGCTCCTAATTCTAGTTGTTTTTGACGATTTTCTTCAAACAAGGCCGTAACGGCATCCGCATTGCGATAACATAACACACTGACACTGGCATAAAATTTGATCCACATGTCTCGTTGATACCCATGGACATAATTGGCCTTACGGATTTCGATCTCACGTTCTTTGTGGTATAAGCCATGTTCCGTTAAAATAAAGGGCTTTTTTCTCCTCACCTTTGCGGCTAAAGCGGCGATCCCCGCAAAGCCTGTGGAAACAGCATGATAAATATCCGCTTCGGGAGGGACGGCTGCTAGAACCCGAAACAACAGTTCATGGGACGACTGCCAAGCCCAATAATAGTCTGAAAAAGGATAAATCGGGTTTCTTTCTTGATTCGACCGAACGATAAAATCCCAAAAAACTTTTTGCTCTACGGCATCCTGATGCAAAGACACTCCCTCGGGAAGTAAGCGAAAAAGAGAGTCTATCTCGGGTGAGTCGCCTTGAAAAAACTGCCGATGTAAACGCAGGATTTCTGCAGGAAGTCGCGAAGCTGTTTCTTTGCCTAGGCCTGGGGTCTGGGGGCTTTTTGTGATCACAAGGTCTTTATGCTCGACCACATTCGGGGGAAGCCGGTACCTCAGAGGCTGATCGGCCGTTGGGGAAATGGTAAAAAGAGCAAAATCGATGTCAGGCAATCCCTCAAGGATATCTTGGACCCAAGCACTGACTCCGCCTGTGATGAAGGGATAGGAACCTTCGATCACTAAGCACACTCGAAGTTTAGCTTCCACCTGGGAACTCCCCAAGCCAAAAATGATAGGCATTTTTCAGTTCTGAATTGCCCCCGTGTTCTTGCAAAAAGGCTAAAATCGCCATCACTTCTAAGTAATCTCTTTGGGCAAATTTTACCTTAGCTAACCAGAAAAAAACCTCGGTATCTTGGGGATGCTCAAAAAGAAGAGTACGTAACGAAGCTTCTGCTTCTTTCAATAAACCAGCTTCAAGGTGCAGGGGAACCCATAGAGGAAGATCTTGCTTTTGCCCCCCTGCAACCGACCAAAGGTTTTCGAGGGTCTTGATAGCCTCGAATAAATAAAACTTTTTGAGCGCGGGTTTTGTTTGGTAAATCAGTCCTAATTCCATTTGGGCCTGAGCCAACGGTCGAGCATAGTTCTCGAGATCCATTTTCTTGAAGTTTTGAATTTTTTGGACATAGCGCATTTCCAGAGCATTTAAACTCTCCGCGCCAAACAAAGCTAATTCTTTATCTGGGCTCCGGGTTAGTCGTTCACAAACCTGAGATAGCCTTAACGTAACGTCAAAGGGTAAATCCGTTTTGGCTATAAGACGGTCTAGTTCCATAAGCTCATAGGGTTCTTCGAAAAGAGAACGGATATTTACCCCTTTCTGGATAAAAGCTGATTCAGGCAAAAAGCCTTCCTCAATGCCTTTTAAGGCCGCTTTCTGCGTACGGGCCATGATCAAATAACGAGAATCTAAAAGCTGAAGATATTCGGAGGAATAACTCATACCACCCTTTGGAATTCTAGAAGATTTTCAGCCTCATGCATGAGTTCTGTGGCAGACACCTCACCCGAAGACGAGCCAAACCCGATGAGGACTTCTAAAGGTACTGGTTCTCCTTCAAGGGTTAAACCTGCTTCTTGAATTAAGGTGAGCAAACGAAGGCAAAAAAAGGAAACGCCATCTTGATCTAGACCAGGAACTAAAAGTGCCAATTGATTTTCTTCTTTGTAGTGAAACATTTTGATTTTCATTTGCAACGAGGCTTCCCATTTATCCCGCATTACCAAAAAAAGCTTTTTAAGTTTTTCTCGTTCCCATTTTTGGGTTAAAGACTCAAAGTTGGCAATTTCTAAAAGGATCAATGCTCGGGTATGTGTTGTTAATGCCGTATCAGGCGTAACTTCCAGGTTTTTTAATAATTGGGTGACCAGTGGTAATTGTGTCACCTGATCTACTTCTTGGACTTGGTATAGCCTTTCAAAATCAAGAATCTCGGCTAAATACGGTTCCACCAAACTTAGGATAATTTCTAGCATGCTTTCGGTGTAGGACGAATAGCGTTCAAACGGCAAACTCTCTACGGCGACAATGCCCCAAACGTTCCCATGAGAATGAAGCGGGTACACCATAAGGAAATCCATGGTAGCTAAGCCCGTAAACTCTTGTTCATGAAGTAACATCCGCAAGGAAAACGGGCGTCCGTTGCGAAAAACGTACCCGGCAATGGTTTGTTCAATGTCTAAGCCCTCAGGGGGCAAGACAGAAGAGCGATCACCAAGTAGAGCAACTGGTATAAGTTTAGAAGCTTCCTTTTGTTTTGTCCAAATTGACCCCGCCTTCATGTCGGTAAAAACCGAAATCATTTCTAAAATACTTTCCAAGGCCTGTGGCAGATTGTATGTGGCCAGTTTTTTGAGGTTCCCCCGCAAAAGCGTAATCGAATCGCTTTGTGCCACCAGACGCTCTTCTAAGACTCGATTCACTCGTTCTAAAGAGTCTGCTTTTCTTTTTAAACGCGAACTCTGCTTGACTTGACGTTTCAGACGTCCCAAAAACGAAGACCGTTGATTTCTAAGCTGAATTTGAAAAAAAAGTCCGGTTCCAAAAACAAATAGGAAGGGGATTGCTGAAACTCGAAGAACTTGCCCCAGTTGTTCGAGGTACGACTTTGAAAAGCTCTGTGCCACGAGGGGCATCAGGAAAAAGCCAACTAGTCCGCCAAGGATTAAGGTCAAAATCGCCGTGAGTGGACTGCGAAAATGCGTCAAGACTAAAGCAGGAACAATATAGGGGACTCCGTACCAAAAGAGAAAACCCGGATCCTGAAGCCAAAAACAGTTCAAAAGCATAACCGCGACTAGCGAAATGACAAGGTCGCGGGCTTCTGAGAAGATTTGTCTGGCTTCAGGCAGAAAGCGGCTCATGCTCCTGTATCGGTCTCATTTTCATCTTTCGTTACTGCGAACCTAAAGAATCTGGCAAAGCGGCTTTAAGGCCAATCGTTGCCTGACTCGACCAATACGAGCTTTGGTTGGCAATCGGCGTGGAAGAGTAATACAAATCGGCCCAAGCCGACCACGTCCCCCAATTCAACTCGGCACGGACTTCCACTTCATTCACCCAATACTGTTCTTGAGTGTTTAACGTAAAGTTTTGCCAGTAAGGCCCCCAGGCTCCTCGAGCTGTAAGGCCTAAAACGGTTTTACCGCCTAAACCGATCCAACTGACGAGTTCAGGGCTAAACTTGAGCGTAAAATCGGCCGCCGGGGCGTAATACCGTGAATCCCCTTCTGCGTTAATGGGAGCAGGATGAGCACTAGACTGCCAGACCCCCGAACCAATAAGAACAAAACTCGTCCACGGAACATCTGCAACATGAAATAATGTCGAAATTTCTTGACTGGCAGTTAGAAGGCTATTTCCATCGCTGAGACTTTGGAACTGGCCATACGAACGGCCGGAAAGACTTCGTAAAGTTCCTGTGTTAAAAGGTAAGTAAAAGGAGGCATTTCCTTCCGCTGTCCCTGTTTGCAATTCTGGCCCTTCATCCAACTGGGAATCGGGTAAAACTGACCAATCATACGAGGCTTGAAAATTCCAAACTGACCAGGTTAACTGGGTACCTACTTTTGCCTCGGAGCTCACGGCTTGACGCCACACATTGCTCCAATAGGTTCCGCCGGCTTTGGCCGACAAGGTAAAATCTGGACTGAAGGGGTGAAAATCCAACCGCAGTCCAGCATGAGTTTGTTCATACCCGCCATGATGATCATGAAGCCCCGCTGAACTTGTTCCATAGTCGAGGTGTCCCGAGACCAAGGGGGTGAAATCTTTTTCGGCCATCAAGTCGGTCGTCCGTTGGTACCTCAAAGAATCTAGAAAATCTTGATCTTGCGCAGATAATTTCCAGGGATGTTGAAGGGCCAACCGATTGAAAAGATTTTGCGCATTAGAATATTTTGGGTCTGTATCATAGACTTTACGGTATAAGGACATGGCTTTGGACCAATCTCCCAACATTTCGGCAACGTTTCCTAACCGAAATAAAGCTGAATGGTTCCAAGGATCGAGTTGCGTGACTCTTCCCAATTGCCGTGAGGCTTCGTTAAGGTCGGGCAAATCAATCAGGTACTCCCCCAATTGGTAACGTTCTTGTACCGTCTCCTGATCGAAGGCAAAGAGTTGTATTTTCATTTTCGTCCAAAGAAGCTGACGAATCTTAGAAGCTAACTGAGAAATTTTCACACTGGAATCCTGCGCAAGGCTCGCTTGAGTCGGCAGCGTCTTCAACAAAAGAAGAGCTGTGGCAGGAGTTTGATCTGACCAGGTTGCCGTCGAAGACTGCGGGGTCCATTCTTTAACTTTCTCTTGCAGAAAGGGAAGGTAGGGCAAATAAGCGGCTGGCCACTGTGTAGGAAGAACCGGGCTTTGCCAAAGTTTCGCTTCAAACACCAGGGATTGCCCCTCGGCTCCTAAGGAACTCAGGTTGGGGAAGGACGTCAATTGCCCCAACAAACTCCTCAGTAAAAGCTTAACGTCATCCGCCAAAACTAACCCTGCGACAGAAGCTCTGTCTAAATCCTGAAAAGTCCCCTCTTGATCAAAATGCCAATGCAAAGGTCCCGCCAATTTCTCCAAGTCCGTATTGGCTTTTTTTTGCTCTTGAGAAATTATCTCTGAAGAGAGTCC
>DAIDJJ010000118.1:8193-8457 GCA_027451385.1 Spirochaetales bacterium
CCTGAAACTACTTCTGAAGCCATAGTTTCTGCGACCTGAGACTGGGCTTGTGCGGTCTGAACGGCCAAAGCTAGGGCTGTTTGAGCCTGTATCAATTTCTGAGTATCGATTTGCACCAGTTTCTTTTGCTCTGCCGTCAAGGTTTTCGACGCGATCTTGTTCCAAGTTTGTACAGTACTCTGGGCTTGTTGCCATTCCGCAAAAGCTTGCTTGAGGCTTGAAATCGAATCCCCTATGGACGTGCTGATTTTTTGTAAGCCTGCT
>DAIDJJ010000119.1:0-8436 GCA_027451385.1 Spirochaetales bacterium
ATGAGGCAGCTCAAATCGATGGGGCAAAGGAACTGTATACATTTCATAAGATCGCTTTACCATTGATGATTCCTGCATTAGCAACGATGGGAATATTTGCGTTTGTAGGTAGTTGGAATAATTTCTTAGCTCCACTAATTATACTTTATTCTCCTGATCATCTGACACTGCCTTTATTGATTTCACAATTGAACTCTACTGCATATAAGACTGACTTTGGTGTAGTCTATTTAGGAATTGGATTGACGGTTTTGCCATTATTGTTGATTTTTGCTTTATTTTCTCGCTATATACTTAATGGGCTGACAATGGGCGGCGTTAAAGAATAATTGCCAATGTGATATTGAATTGAATGGGAGATTTTGAAATTGACTTTGAACAAATTGAAATGGCTTGATTCCACCTTGCCTCATTCTACTAGGGCCTCAGAACTTTTAAATGTTATGACTCTAGAGGAAAAAATTGCTCAATTATGTGCTGTTTGGTTGGATTATTTAGGTGGTGATCATTATGTCTTAAAGTCCTTTTCAAAGAATGATTCTCCTAGCTCAGATGTCCGTCAACTCTTTCCCTTGGGAATCGGTCAAATTGCTCGGCCTTTGGGGTCGCAACCTGTGGAACCTCGGGAAGGAGTCAGGGCATTAAATAATTTGCAAAAGTTTTTTGTCATGGAAACCAGATTAGGGATTCCTGCTTTACCGCATGAAGAATGTTTAGCGGGTTTGATGGCACAAGGTGCTACACTTTTTCCTGCTGGTATTAATTATGGGGCACTTTGGAATCCTGAGCTAATTAAAAAAGTCGCTACAGCAATTGGTAAGGAACTAGCTTCTACTGGGGCTCGTCAAGGTTTAGCTCCAGTTTTGGATGTTGCACGTGATGCCCGTTGGGGTCGTGTAGAAGAAACTATGGGTGAAGATCCTTATTTAGTAGGGACTTCAGCTTTAGCTTATGTTCAAGGTTTCCAAGGCAAAGAGAGAAAACTACTTGCGACACTCAAGCATTTTGTAGGTCACTCCTTTAGTGAAGGTGGACGAAACCATGCCCCTGTGCATATTGGTCCTCGAGAATTATTGGATGTTTTTCTTCTTCCCTTTGAAATGGCGGTCAAACTAGGTCAAGCTGGTTCTGTCATGCCAGCCTACCATGATATCGACGGTGAACCTTGTTCTTCTTCGCAAACTCTAATGAAGCAACTGTTGCGTGATAAATGGGGTTTTGATGGCTTAATCGTATCAGATTATGAAGCCATTTCTCAGTTGAAAAATGATCATCATGTTGCCTTAGACTATGCGCAAGCTGCTGCCTTAGCATTAAAAGCTGGGATGGATATGGAACTTCCTGGAGCCGTGGTTTATTCCCAGGGAATTCGAACAGCACTCGAAAATGGGCTTCTAACTATGCCTGAAGTAGATGCTTCTGTTAGACGAGTGTTGACTGAGAAATTTCGGTTGGGACTATTCGATCATCCCTATGCTCAAGAAGAATCGCTTTGTTTAAATACTTCCGAACATAAATCTCTGGCATTTCAAACCGCTGTAGAATCCATGGTTTTATTATCAAATGATGGAATGTTGCCGCTTGCTGGTACACATAAAATTGCTCTCCTCGGCCCCTTAGCGGATGAACCCTTAGCTTTTTTCAGCGGCTATTCTTTTCCTGTACATTTGATTGCTTCTATGCAAACGAATAATTCCAGTCCACCGGTTATCAAAACAATTCGAGAGGCTTTTGTTGAACGTTTAGGAGCACAACGAGTTCTCTATGCTCGTGGTTGTGATATTTTGACAGCCCGTCCAGAATTAGCCCCCGTATTTCCCGGTGATCCTGCTATGGCTAACGGTCAACGTCAATCACCCATCAGTTATGATGAAAGTCAAATCAACCAGGCTGTGAAAGTTGCTGAACAAGCAGGTCAGATTGTCGTGTGCTTGGGGGATCTTTCTGGACTGTTTTTAAGTGGTACTGTGGGAGAAGGTTCTGATACGGCTTCCTTGGCTTTACCAGGTGTACAGCAAAAACTCCTGGAAGCCTTGCTGAAGCTAAAGAAACCTTTAACTGTTGTATTGTTAAGTGGTCGACCTTATGATTTGGGCGAAGCGGGTAAAAAAGCAAACGCTGTATTAGAAGCATGGCTACCTGGGCAGGAAGGCGCAGATGCCGTGGTCCACTTGATTTTTGGTGATGGGAATCCAGGTGGCAAACTTCCAATCTCTTTTCCTAAAAGTGCTGGAGCTATGCCGTATTCGTACAATTTGCATTTTAAATCTTGTGGATCTCCGATTCAGGAAAATTATGGCGCGCTTTACCCCTTTGGTCATGGTCTGAGTTACACCAAGTTTGTTTATGAAGATTTTCAGCTTGACCAGGAGTCTGTTGCTACGGATGGAGAGATTCGAATCAGTGGAATCCTTCGTAATGTTGGTCATCGACCGGGGGATGAGGTCGTTCAGATCTATGGCCGCGATACTTATGCACAAGTGGTTCGCCCCCAGCTTGAACTCAAAGCTTACCGTCGTATTTCTTTAGAAGCTTCACAAGCTGTCAAAGTTTCTTTTGTTCTACCTGCTGATCTTTTCCATTATAGCCCAGAGGGAGTAACACGTTTTGTGGAAACAGGAGAATGGGAGATTTTTGTGGGAAGTTCTTCAAGAGATTTGCGGTTTAGTATGAAAGTACGTCTAACTGGCCAGAGCCGAACCCTGGGTGAAAACTGGAGAATGTTAGCCACCTCTGAACTCGAGTGGCTTGCCCCCCATCACGAGGATTAATAGATAAATCTCAAGAAAATGATCGAAGAAGAGTCTCACATGCCCATCAGCGGACCACGATGTGTTTTGCTCTCTTCTTCATATTCTGGAAAAATTCCATAAAGCTTTAGTAAGGCTCTCTCTAGGGCTTTTTCTGGGTTGCCTGTTATCGTATGACTATGGGTGGCGTCAAAAGTTTGTGTAAAGGCTTGTAAATCTGTTTCGACGCGTTGAAGATTTTCGAGAGTTTTTCCCCAAATGGGGGGAATGAATTGACTCAAATCAGCTGGTGAAAAAAAATCTATTGCCATGGATAATACGGTTTGAACATGTCTTAGACACAAACCTTTACTTTGGTTCCAGGCCAAAGAAAAGTCTGAATCATTTTTCATGAGATGTAAAAAGGTAAAAGCAAAGCGTTTGAGATCTTCTTCGATCTTTTTTTGAATGAGGCAACCGCGGCTTTGGTTCTGTAAGTGACTTAACAGGTTCTCTACTTCTTTACGGACATTTTTCTTTTCAGCTGGGGAACGAAGAAAGCGGTTAAAGGATTCGCGTACTGCTTTTAACCTGGTATGGGTGATTAATCCCAGGCCTAATCTGTTGTTGTCTTTCGCTAGTAGCCGAGCATTTTCTGCTGAGAAACCTGTCGAATTCACGGTCACGCGAACTTCAGGAACCATCACAGATGGACCTAAGTAGTAGCGTACAGCACCTGCTCGAGAACGTCGTTCTAAGAGGCAAAAAGGGCACTCTGTTTGTGCTTTTAAAGCATCCCAAACGGGAATAGTGTCCAATTCATATTTCATACATACTCCTTTGAGTTAGGAAAAACCACGGTCTTGACGAAGTCGCTCATAGGCATGCTGAAGATTGATAAACTTTTCTGTCTTTTGGACTTTTACAGGATCATCGTCTTTTAAATGCTGCCAACGGTCAGGATGATATTCCCTAACAAGTGTTCGGTAAGCTTTTTTAATTTCATCTGGAGTAGCCTGCGAAGTTAAACCCAATACCTGATAGGCTTCTGGTCCAGCCGACTTACCAGGACGAAACGTTGACCATTGTTGTTGATAATTATCTTGGGTTGAACGGGTTTTTTGTGAGAAACCTGCTGAACCGGTATCGTCCAGAATCCTAAAACTGAGGGCAATGGTATCAAGAATGTCCACAATCCCTAAACGGACTTGACCTAGGCCTGCCAGTTGACGGCAGGTGGCATGAATCCAGAGTAGGGTTTGATGGTCTAAAAAGAAATTGTCAGAAAGATTTTCCGCCAGGACTTGAACATCGACTCGAATTGTTTCATCTGGACTGTTGAGGGCTTCTTCTAGGGATTCTCGAAACATTTTTACGGCAAAGTTTTGTCGCCAAGGGGATAAATTTAATCGAGGAATGACAATGGTTTGCAAAAAAACAGCCTGGGCTTGACTAAAATGCTTACCATAACCCGCAACCCTACCAAAAAGAGAAAAAAGCAAGGGAATAAGATCATCACCGAATCTATCCGAGCCTCCATTTTGGCGTTCTAATAGAAGATCAAAAACGTGACCCAAAGCTAAGCCCCCGATGAGACCTAGAGGGCCAAATAGAAAAAAACCTAGCAATAATCCTGTAATTTTGCCCAAAATATTCACCTGATCATACTATCATGAACAAAAATTCAGGGCAATTGTTCTGAGGATGGGGAGATTTTACAAGATCATCTTTCTTTTTTTGAAACTTTGTAGCATAATCAGATACTATGAAAATCATGGTCACTGGCAGTCATGGTACTGTGGGAAGGGCTCTGTGCTCCTATTTAGGGCAAAAAGGGCACACGGTGGTCGCCTGGGATCGTCAAGCGGTCTCTTTTACAGACTATTGGGCAATGGAAAGCTATTTGCGTTCCACTCAGGTCGAAGCGCTTTATCACTTAGCGGTTCCCTCACAAAAAACGGGATTAGCGAACGAAAGTTGGTTAGTAAATTATCAGTGGACGAGCGAACTGGCCTGGCTCTGTAAAGTTCTCGACGTACAGTTCATCTTTATAAGCACCGTCATGGTTTTCTCCTCTCAAAATCAAGGTCCTTTTCATGTTGATTCACCTGCAGATGCTGCGGATGGCTATGGAATGGAAAAACGTCTTGCAGAAGAGCGTGTTTTTTATCAAAATCCTGTCTCCAAAGTGGTTCGCTTAGGTTGGCAAATTGGTGAAGCTCCTGGCACAAACAATATGCTAGATTTCTTTGAGTCAAAAATGCAGGAAGAGGGTATTGTGGCCTGTAGCACACGATGGCTTCCTGCCTGTTCCTTTTTGACGGATACCGTGCAGGCCCTAGAGTCTGTGTTGGTGAAAGAACCTGGTTTATACCTCTTTGATACCAATGAAAAATGGAACTTTTACCAAATTGCCTTTGCCTTAAATCAGTTACATGGTAAGCGCTGGAAAATTACCGCGACTGACAAGTTTGTTTTTGATCAGCGTATGCAAGACGAGCGCCTTCCCCATTTTTCACTTCAAGACCACCTCAAGAGTCTGAAATAAGTCTCAAGTATATTCGATCTCAATTCAGGTCGGCCTCAAGTATTGTCAATTGTGATTTTCACTTTCTGAACGTAGATAAAGACCATCAGGTTCTATGCGAATAGTTTTCTCGCGAAAGAGTGTACCACAGGCCTGCTTAAAAGCTCTTTTGGATAACCCTAAGGTATTCTCAACGGCCTCAGGTGTTGACTGATCTGTCAACGGCAAAAAGCCTCCCGCCTTTTTTAAGGCTGTCAGGAGTTTTTCAACAGCAAAGGGATTTCGTTCATCAAAGCCTTGAGGAGTTCTACTTAAATCTAGTCGTCCATCTTCACGGCACTGGGTCACAAACGCTTCCACATTCATCCCTGGACGCAAATCGCGACTTTGGGGAAAGAACAGCATCCCTTGCCAACGATGATTCACAATGACAGTCCAACCACGTTCGTGCGCCTTCCAAACAAGGACTTCAACCTTTGTTCCTTGTTTTAAGGCAGGGGCTGGATAAAGGTGTCGACCAAGTCTTGCCGTGGCATAAAGTCGGTCAGTTTGTTCATCGAGAAGAAGCATGACCATAACTTGATCACCCGCCTTGAGGGTTGTTCCTTGTTCTTTTCGAGGGAGGAGCAAATGTTTGTCGAGACCCCAATCCAACCAGGCTCCGGCCGAAGAAACATCAACGGCTTTTAGCCAAGCATAATGCCCCAACGTCACCAACGGCCGTTTTAAAGTGGCCGTAAGGCGGTCTTCGGAATCTCGGTAAATAAAAGCTTTGAGAGTTTGACCATCTGTGTGTTCTGGACGAACCTCTTTAGCAGGAAGCAGCACTTCGCTATCAGAGTCTCCCAACCATGCCCCATGAAGGGAGCGTCTTAAAAAAGTTAAGTTTTGATACTGACCGAGTTCCATGGGGTTACCTCTTCATACCTGTTATAATAGTTGTTGGGGATCGAGGTCCACTTCAATGTGAACTTCGCGGGGAATCCGAATTTGCTCCAAGGCCCCTTTGACTGCTGAATGAAGGACAGGAAACTTTTGGGCACGGAGCAAAACTTGATACCGGTGTTGGTCGGACTGCTTGGCAATAGCACATTCTGAAGGCCCTAAGATTTCACCGCCTTCTTCGTGAAACCAGGCATATTGACGGATCATATCGGCTAAAGTCGAGGCCAAGGTTTGTGCCAAGTGTTCTTGAAACGACCGAATGACTAACCGAATTAGTCGAGAAAAAGGGGGGAAATCTAACATTTTTCGAAGTGAAAGTTCTTGTTGCCAGAATTTCTCATCCTGACCTTCTGCCGCCCAGCGAATCACCGTGTTATCGGGCCGAGAACTTTGCAAAATAACCTCTCCATCGGGGTGGGTGCGGCCAGCTCTTCCTGTGACTTGACGTATAAGAGCATAAACTCGTTCTGAAGCTCTAAAATCAGGTACCGACAAACCAGCTTCCGCATTGAGAATTCCGACAAGTTTTACTCGGGGAAAGTCCAGACCTTTGGCGACCATTTGAGTTCCAACGAGAATGTCGATTTTGCCTTTTCCAAAATCTTCCAGAACTTGAGGGGTTTCTTCTCCGGCGGTATCACTATCGACGCGGGCACACTTTAAATGCGGAAAGAGTCGGGCAAGGTCATCCATGACGTGTTCTGTGCCCGGAACACTCCAGCCGACGTCTAAAGAACCGCATTGAGGACAAGTGGAAACGGGTACGGTTTGATAACCGCATAAATGGCAAATTAAGACACCACGCGCTTTATGCCAAGTTAGACTTACGGAACAGCGATGACAAAGCAGATCTTCTCCGCATGTTCGGCAATGGAAAGAGGAACCGTACCCACGGCGGTTTAAAAATAAAATACTTTGTTTCCCTTCTGTTGCCGTTTGATGAATTGCCTCAATTAACTGTGGGGAGAATAAGCTTTTAGGATCTCGGGGGACGATCTGTACACGGGGAGGGGCTCCTCCAGCAGCCCGTTTGGTCAGTCGTGCAAAAGCAAAACTCCCTGTGGAAAGAGCGTAATACGATTCCAGACTAGGTGTGGCACTGCCCATGACAAGTTTGGCACCTGACTTTTGAGCCAAGTAAAAAGCAATTTGACGCGCATGATAACGGGGTGTCTGGCCAGACTTATAACTGGTCTCATGTTCTTCATCGATGATGATTAAGCCTAAGGTTTGAAAAGGAGCAAAGACCGCACTACGGGCCCCCACGACTAAGCTTGCTTCCCCCGTTTGAATTTTTCGCCATTCGCTTAGACGTTGAGAAGGAGTTAGGGCTGAATGCAAAATGGCAACTTGTGAATGAAAGCGTTGACGTAAAATCTTTACTAGTGGCCAAGTTAGGGCAATTTCAGGAACTAAGTACAAGACTTGTTGGCCAGCTTCGAGGATGGCACTGGCAGCTTGTAAGAAAACTTCCGTTTTTCCAGTGCCGGTGAGTCCCCACAAATAAAAGGGTTTGTCCGAAGCTAAAAGAGCCTGGTGAGCTTGGGCCTGTTCGGGGTTCAAGGTCAACTGATGGTCGGCAATGTTCACGACTTCGGGAAAAGAAACTTCACGTTTTCTTTGAGCCGAGGGGAGCATCAAGGCTAACGTTTGTCCTAAAGGACAAAGGTAATGTCGGCTCATCCAGAGAGCCAGCTCAAGCGACCAGCGTCCAAAGAGTGAGTCTTGATCCAGAATTTTTGTAATCGTTTTAGCTTCAAATCCTTGAGGTGGTTGCACAGGTGAGGCGACAACGACACCGTTTTTCTGAGCGCGACCAAAAGGGGCTTTGACTCGCTGTCCAGGAGTTAAGGCGGGTCCTTCAAACTTATAGGTAAAGTTTTGCGTTAAGGGGAGGTCGAAAGCGACTTCGCAATAGAAAATTTCGTTTTCAGAATTCACGTACTCACCGCTTTCAGCTTGGCGGCTAAGCGTTGGGCATCACGCCAAACCGCCGCCTTAAGAGGTGGTAGGTCCGGTGAGTCAGTCGGTAACTCTAGTAAAGCCGAGGGGTGGTAGGTCGTCAACATAGGGATCTTAGCAAAAGGAAACTCACCGGAACGTAAGGTATCAAGACTAGGTGGTGCTTGGAGTAATTTCGCCGCAGGCAGGGGTCCCAAGCTGAAAAGGATTTTAGGATGAATTTGAGCAATAAGCTGAGTAAAATATTGACGAGCCTCAGGGTCAGAGAGCGGG
>DAIDJJ010000120.1:0-8386 GCA_027451385.1 Spirochaetales bacterium
GATCAAGGGTTAATAGAAAGGCATGAACGGGAAATCTTCCCCCTTATGCACAAACGGTACTTGTTTGCCGAAGTTAGAAATTTTTACCTTTATGATTTCTGGACTCCTCAGGGATCGGTGAATGAGAATGTGTTCGCCTATTCAAATGGAAATGAATTTGAACGAGCACTCGTCTTATACAACAACTCCTATGAGAAGGCTGTTGGTTGGATTAAAACGTCAGCTGGTTATGCCGTAAAAAACCCCGACGGTTCCAAAAGCATGAAGCAAGCTGTTTTAAGTGATGCTCTACGGCTTCACGCAGAAGACTCGTGGTTTGTCCTTTTGCAAGAACAGACTTCAGGGCTTTGGTATATACGATCGAGTTCCGCTGTGTCTCAAGCCGGTCTTTACATAGAACTCAATGGCTATCAACGTCAAGTATTTTGGAATATTCAAGAAGTGCAGGACTCGGCGGTTTATCCCATTCGTAGGCTATGTGAGGAATTGAATGGCAGTGGTGTTTATGATATTTCCGAAGCCTTACACGATATGACTCATCGTACGGTCTATCAGGGCTTCTTCGAAGTTTTTCAACCTGCTGTTTTTCGTTCCTTAGCGGATGTAGCCTTAGCCAAACGACCCCTAGATGAAGCCTTCCGAAATGATCTTCAAGCGAAATTGTCCTTCTTCTTCTGGCGTGTTCGAGATTTTACGGGCACTATGATAGAGCCTTCTGAGGTTATTCATGCCGTTTTGATGGATTTAGAAGGTTGTTTCAACCTCGGTCATGTAGCGAGTTTATTTCAAGACCAAAAAACCTTAACGAAGGCAGCCGGCTTATTAGATATTCGCTTACGAGATCCTTCCCATCTCATTTATGTGTTCTTGGCAAAAGCTGTTTTAGCGAGACTCTCTGATGTGGCTACAGCATCCGGTACTGGACCTAATTCCAAAGCCATCTTTGAGAGCTGGTATTTAGACCGAAAAGTGCTCAGATTACTATTAGATTTAGGTGTGCCATGGGTAGAGGCTCATCATGCCGTCCAGTGGCTTAAGATTCTTATTGAAACCCGTGATTGGGCAAAAAATCTTGATCTTTCCGCTCGAAAAGAAGGGGAGATTCTGGCAAGGCTGGTTTCGTTGTTAGAAGTACGACAGGCTATGGGGGTCCACGATTTCGATGGAAAGGTTTGGTTCAACAAAGAGGGTTTTGATTATGTGCTTTGGTGGTTCTTTGCTTCTGCAGTGTCTGAGACCCTGGCAGTGAATAAAGACCTCCATGTTGCCGGCGATGCGATCAAGATCTTGTACCAGTTGGTAGAAGATTGGAAGTTAAAGGCAGAAAAAGGAGGATTCCTTTTGGAGCATCTGTTGAACACTGAAGAGGCCTTTGAAACTAACTCAAAGTTGGCTCAGGAGAAGCCTAAGGCCAAGAAAAGTCCAAAGCCAAAAGCGCAACAATAAAGTTTTAAAGCACCCATGAAAAAGGGCTCGGTTAACCGAGCCCTTTTTTGTTTCTCAACAATTCCTCGAAAAAGCAGTTTTGGCTAAATTGTCTAGTTCTTAAAATTTAACCTTTTACAGCACCCGCAGAGATTCCCTTGATGATGAACTTCTGCATAGCAAAATACAGGATAATGATAGGTGTTGCGGACATGACCAAAGAAGCTGTTAAAGCCCCAAAATCTTGTGTGAACTGACCAAAAAAGTTGAACTGAAAGAGAACTAAGGTTCCTTGTTTCAAAATGATGTAGGGCAAAAGAAAGTCATTCCAGACCCAAAGAATATCTAGAATCGTTATAGTTGCGGTGATGGGGGTGAGCAGAGGGAGAACGATTTGAAAAAACAATCTGGTGTGACTGGCACCATCCATGGAGGCGGATTCTTCAAGCGAATAGGGAATGGATTTAATAAATCCATGGTACATGAAAACGGCAGCTGGTGCACCTAATCCCCAGTACATGAGGGATAAGCCCCAAATGTTTTGAAATTGCAGGTCTGTTGCTAATACTACCAAGGGAACCATGATGAGCTGAAAAGGAATAACCGTAAAAAAGGCAAAGACGGAAAAAATGATCCAACTAGCCTTTGTTTTTGTTCTTGCCAAAACATAAGCCGCCATGGAACTGATGAAAATTACCCCTGCTACACTGATGACGGTTATAAGTAACGTATTCAATAAGGATTGGAGGAAAGTATACCCCCCAGCGCCTTCTCGTTGTAAAACACTAAGGAAATTCTGAAAGGACGGATGGGGAGGAAGCCCAATCGGGTTAACGACAATCTCTTGCGTCCCTTTAAACGAGTTAATCAAAATATAAATCGTTGGATAGATAAATATCAGAGCCAAGATGATCATGAGAATTTCAAATATGATCCAACGAAGCTGAATTCGTTTCGTTGGTTGGGGGGTAAGGATATTTTCCGAACTCATAATTCAACTTCCTTTTTCTTTGTGAGAGTAATTTGTATGCCGCTAATGACTAAGATGACAGCCATTAATAGGACTGCTTTAGCGGTCGCAGCTCCGGCATGTTTATCACGAAAGGCATCATAGAAGATGTTGATAACAACGTTATCGACACCTACTGCGGTTGAGTTGGAGGGGTATAAGGCAAAGATAATGTCAAAGGTTTTTAAAGCCCCTGCCGTGCTTAAAAAGAGACAGATGGTGATCGCGGGAAAGATCATCGGCAGGACAACTTTTGTGAAATTCGTCCAAGCTTTTGCGCCATCAATGGACGAAGCTTCTAGCAATTCTTGCGGGACATTTTGCAAACCAGCTAAATAGATGATGGTATAGTAGCCAACACCTTGCCAGGTGGCAACTAAAACGGTTAACCAAGGGGCTATATCGGGATTCATGATCCAGTCTGAATATCCCGTTAGCTTTGGTAACATTTGTGTAAAGATCAATTGCCAGATAAAGGCGACAATAATTAATGATAAAACGTTAGGAATAAAAAATACTGAGCGTAAAACATTTCTAGATTTTATCTTCGTATCTAGAGCAAAGGCCAATAGTAAAGCTAGGACATTTACAAACAGGACATTAAAAACCGTAAAGAAAATGGTGAACAATAAAACTCCCATACGGATTTTTGCGGTGTACCAGTTTTGTGCCAAGAGGTGTTTTAAATAGGCTTCTTTATAGGCGTAGGTTCCTAAAGTTTGTAGTTGGGTTAGCCCGGCAGGTGAAATCTTGTGCTCTTTAACAGGAGTAAGTTTTTGAATAAGTTTGTTGACTGAATCTGGGGAAAGTAATTGAGAACCTGCATCGCTAATGTCACCATAAAAGTCATTCCAGGCATCACCTAGCCCGGGAATGGCAGTTAGAGCCGTTTGAATATCTGTTGATGACATTGGGATGAAATCGGCGTTTAATTGGTAACCCTTTGGTGTGAGAGTATAGGCAGAATTTAAAAAGGTCAGTTCTGCTGGGTTTTGAATATGGTCGATGAAATGTGATTTCCATTCGTTTTTGGTGATTAAGCGAATGTTATCTAGAGGATCCCCTTCTTGAAATTGGGATTGATGATAGTTTTGAGGGAAAAATTTGGGGTCGATATTCCCCGTGAAAATGTCAGAATAATTTTTGAATCCAATGTTCTGGAAATCCGGATTCACAATGCCGCATTTAGAAAAAATCATTAAAAGGCGATATCGGTCTAAGCCATAAAGGTCATGGCGCTGATACATGCCAGCGGCAGGATTTTTAGTATAGTATTTCAAAAGGAGCGCACGGTCAGAAGAGCTTGTTGTTGGCCCTAGGACCTGTTTCTCAAACACGGGAATGCTAATTTGGGCCGGTGTCCAGGGAGCTGTCCCATCCCAATTGGTTGTCGACAGCCAAAATCCTTGCAAGAGGGGAAGAATAGCAAAGAAGAAATAGAAGATTAATGCCGGCAACAAAAAGAGTAGGAAGTTTGACCTGGATTTCCACTTATTAATAACCATAAAGAACCTCGTTGAGTGTATGCCAAGGGAAGCCCGGAAACTGCTTCCTCAGTGTTTCGGCGAAAAAGAAGGAAGGCCTTAGCCTTCCTTCTCTCTTATAGAACCTTAAACATGCTTAGGGTTTGTAGTTTTCTTTCCAAGACTTGTTGATGCTATCAGCAACTTGTACCGGGGTCATTTTCCCAAGGACATAGCCGAGAGCTCCGTTCTTCATCGCATTTTCCCAAGTGGGGTCAGGCGCTAAAGAGAATTCCCAAGAATAGCTACCCAGCTTGCTTTCGCTAGCGGCAATATCCCCAAAGGCGGGGGGCATCGCGCTTAAATCAGCATCCTTGAAGGCGGGCACAAGTTTAAACTCGCCGGTCCAAATCTTAATAGCTTCAGGGGTAGCTAAGAAGTTCAGGAACTTTTCAGCAGCAGCTTGTTTTTCTGGTGAAGACTGTGTGGAGAGAACAAAAGTTGAATCTGGTGAGGAGAAGAATTTGTTCTCGGAGGCAACATTCGACCAGGTGAAGGGGAAAAATCCGATATCGAAATTCGTGTTGGCTGCTTTTTCAGCGGCAATGGTGGGATTGATGAACCATTGACCTTGCACAACCATAGCTGCTTTACCAGAAGCAAATTCAGCGACTTCTTCGTTCCAAGCATTGTTAAGGGCGTTCTTACTCATATTAGAGTGGTACCAGTCCATAATGCGGAACATTTCCTTCAGGTCAACAACTTTGCCCCAATCGGCTTTACCATCATTCATGTCTTGAGCGAACTTTGCAATCGCCGCAGAGCCTTTCAGACCGTCATAGCCTTTAGCTCCCAGCATGGAACCGTGCAACAATTCCATGAAGTGTCCAATGGACCAGTTTTCTTTCAACAGACCAGCAAACGGAATGATTTTGTTCTTTTTCAGAGTCTCAGCTACTTTCTGCAGTTCGAGATAAGTGGTTGGAACTTGAAGGTTGTATTTGGCAAAGATCGCTTTATTGTAGAGAATACCTAGGGTACCGACATCGGTGGGAAGGGCAATGATTTTTCCTTGGTAGGTTACTCCGTCCAACAAGTCGGGGTTCACATCTTTGAGTACTGGCAGATTCGTTAAATCGACCGCATAACCTTGCTTGGCCATTTGAAAGTCGGCCGCATAGGCAGGTGATTGAATGATGTCAGGAAGCTTACCGGCAGCAGCAGCTGCGGCTTGGGCGGCACCACCATCATTGGGGGTGATTTCCGTATTGATGATAATCCCAGGATTGGCGGCTGTGAAAGCATCCGTGAGATCTTTGAACTGCTTCGCGATTTCCTGCTTATACAGGCTCAAGCGAAGGGTAATGGTTTTGGGAGCGGGTTTAGAACACGCCGCTACTCCGAAGCCCAATAGGGCTACTGTGGACATCGTAAAAAGTGCTTTCGTAAAGCTCTTCATGCGATTCCTCCTTTTGGTGATTTACTCTCAAAGGCATACACACGTGTGCAATTGGAGTATCCTCATTGTAACCCCGTATGGTCAGTTGTCAAGAGTTAAAGCCAAAAAAATATGGGGAGGTACCGAAGGTAACATTTCGAATAAGTAAACAAGGAAATAAAGTTTCTTGATTTTTTCTTGACGCTGGTCAGAAAATACGTTTAGTCTCTTGTCAAAGAGGGGCGACAGGTTATGACGATCAAAGATATAGCTCGCTTAGCAGGTGTAACGCATTCGACAGTCTCGCGAAGTTTGAATGATAGCCCCCTTGTTGCCACAGAAACCAAAGAAAAAATTAAGAAGTTGGCCGCTGAACTTGGTTATGCTCCCAACACTTTTGCACGGCGTTTGGTGACAAAAAAAAGTAATACCTTGGGTGTGTTTTTTCTCAGCCGCGCTGAAATCAGCTTTGTGGAAAACTTTGGTACACAATTTCTTGATGGAATCGCGACAGCTTCATCGAATAATGGCTACGATCTTTTAATGTTCACGATGACGAGAGATCTGTCTAATCAGAAGTCATATATCCGTTTGTGTCAGGAAAAACATGTTGAAGGTGTCATCTTTATTGGCATGACCTCAGACGATCCGCACTTGCAAGAAATTGCCTCCTCACAGATACCCGTTTGCATCATAGACTTTGAATTAAAAGGTGAAAATGTAGGGTTTATCAGTTCAGATAATGAACAGGGCGTGAGATTAGCCTTGGATCATTTGTGGCAAAATGGTCATCGTTCCATTGCCCATCTTAGTGGTCCAGAGGTTTCTCCTGTCGCGATGATTCGAGAAGAAGCCTACCGCAAATATATGAATGCACACGGTTTAGAGAAGCAAATCAAAATCCTTCGGGGCGATTTTACCAAAGATAGCGGGTATCGTCGTACACAAGAAATGATACGTCAGGGAAATCTGCCCACAGCGTTACTCTCGGCAAATGATTATATGGCATTAGGGGCGGTGAAAGCCCTGAAAGAGCAAGGTTTCAAGATTCCTTCAGATATCAGCATCATCGGCTATGATAATGTTTTAGCAGGTGAATATTCAGACCCTGGGCTCACGACAATTGGGCAGAATCCCCTCGAAATGGGGGCTTCGGCAGTCCAGTATTTGTTTGCCAAGCTTAAGGGCGGTTCACCTGCTCCTGTCCATCTTATAAACCCCAATTTGATAATTCGGGATTCGGTACGACCTATCCCTGTGCGTTAAAAGAACTTTCTTCGGCTCATAACTTAAGTTTACTCGAATTTTAGACGATAATGAGATAGGATTCTTAGTGATAAGGAGAAAACCATGTCGAACCCTTCCCAGTCAAAAAACAACGCGCCTATGGTCATCGCGCTGGTTATTGTCGTCCTCCTTGGTTTAGGAATAGCTTTGTATTTTGCTTTTTTTGCTAAACCTGTGGTGAAAGCCTCCACGCCAACTCCAGTGGCAGTTCAGGCAACTCCCCAACCTGTGGTTCCCACACCAGCCAGCACCCCTGAACAGACCAAGATTTTAGGAGTTCATCAAGTTGTTCCCCGGGATACCTTGTGGTGGATTTCTGACAAATGGTACAAAGATCCTGTCTTATGGCCTTCGATTTATGAAATCAACAAGGCGCAAATTCACAATCCAGACTTAATCTTTCCGGGACAACGCTTTGACATTCCTGCTTTAGTGGGGACCAAAGATAATCTCTCCCAAGATGACTATTCTTTATTAGCCAAAGGCTACCTCGAAGCTTACCGAGTTTACAAAGAAGCCGGTAAAAAGGATGCTGCCCAATACAAAGTTGCGGGGGAACACTACCAATCTAAGGCCTCGCAATAACTGCAAGGCCTTGTAGCGAACTAAAAACTCTATTTGAGAAAAAACTTCAACAGCACGGGCAAGGTGGCGTACATTCCCACGGTTGCCCCTACTGTTGAAAGCAATATAACTAAAAGTATTCGAAGAACTCGGTTTCGATAAAACCCTCTCAGCGTGGAAGAGTCCTTTGAAAGGTTCTCCAAATCGCCAATCCTGGGCCGACGAAGTGATGCCTCGGAGGTTCCTGTAAAATAAAAGACATGAACCAAAGGGTGAAATAGTGCGGCGATGGGTGCCGTGATGGCCGCAACAAGAATGGTGAGAGGGTGTGCCAGTGCTAAAATTGAGCCTAAGACGGCAAAACCAGCCGTAGTAAGTGCGATACTGGCAAGAATTGGCAGAAGAGCTGAAGTACCTTTCACCAGAATACCAGCAACGATGAGACCTAAAATTGTTGCTGGGATGAGAAACGGCCAAACCCGACTCCACCAAGAGGGTGGGGGAATCACATTGATGTCGGACACCTCGGAAGAGGTAAGTCCTTCCTGCAATTGTGTCAGAAATCGACTCATCCCGGGGACGTGTCCAGCTCCTACCACGGCCACCACTTTGTTTCCCGTCGTCTCAAAAAGCTTGGAGGCCAAAAAACGGTCTCGTTCATCAATGAGAACTTCTTTGACCGTGGGGAGCTCTTTGGCTAACTCATCCATCATATGATCTAGTTCATTTTTTTTCTTTAATTGCTCAATATCCTGCTCTTCTAAGCTCTTATCGCCACTAAATATTGAACTGAACAGCAAAGCGAGAAGCTTGTTTTTTCCCCATAAGCTGGATCGTTTCCAGGCACGTCGTAAGGTAATTTGAATTTCTCGGTCAATCAATTCAAAGGGAACATTCAAGGCTTGGGCAGCCTGAATAGCGGCTAACATTTCTTGTCCTGGCTTTGTCGCCACGTTATCCCCAATTTTCTTTTGAAAAGAGGCGAGCGCGAGATTGGCGAGCAGGAGAAACCCCTGACGCTTTTTCAATACATCAAAAATATCGAGTTTTTCCCAAGTCTGGGGTTCTGCGAGGGACCGATAACGACCTGCATCCAGTTCCACGGCAACGAGATCGGGGGCTTCTGCTTGAATAACATCTGTAACTTCTTGAATGCTGGCTTGGGATACGTGGGCGGTCCCAATCAAGATAAATTCTCTT
>DAIDJJ010000121.1:0-8273 GCA_027451385.1 Spirochaetales bacterium
AGGGACTTTCGCCCATGAGGGATACGAAAGTGATCAAGCCCGCCAGCATTTTTGCCAAAGGTATGGTCGTTGCTTATTACGGCAGTCCCTCTTCCACCCGCATGGGCATCTTAGGCGAAGAAAACATCCCTGAAGCGGCGGCAAACCTTGAAAAACTTTGCCAAGAATACAAAGCCGCCGGAGCCCCTGGCGTTGTTCAACCCGCCTTCCACCTCATTTATGCGACCATCTATCCCGAAGGAAAAGTCGGCTATCTGCCCGACCGAACCGTTCGTGCTTACATTGATTATGCTCTAGAGCACGGAATCCTCGTGGTATTGGACCACCAGTTGGGGGTCATGCCGATTCAAGAAGCCATGGACTCCATGTTACGTTGGCTAAAATACCCCAATGTCAGCTTAGCAATTGACCCGGAATGGCGAACCGCCAACCCCGGCAAAGAAATCGGTCAGATTACCGCACAAGAAATCAATGAGGCTGAAGCGATGATGCAAAGTTACCTCATCACGAACAACTTGCCTGGTAAAAGAATGCTGATTGTTCATCAGTTTAACTATAAAATGATCTTGCATCCCGCAGAAGTTCGCGCCAATTTTTCACACGTCGATTTGGTCCACCATGCCGACGGCTGGGGCCTCAAAGCCGTCAAGTTAGATACTTATGCTTTTTTGGCCTCGATGAAGAACATGCCCATCACTGGGTTCAAACTTTTTTACCGCAAGCCGTGGAAGATCAAAGGCTGGGATACGCCTTTGCTGACACCAGCTCAGGTGCTTGCGCTTTCTCCGCAACCTTCGTACGTTAGCTACCAATGAAAGCGAGTGAAATCGCGCGTCTTTTAGACGCGCAAATCCACACCCCCTTTAACCCCGATTTAGAACTAAAATCTGCTTGCGGGGCAGACCTGATGAGTGACGTCATGGCTTTTGTCAAAGAAGACGTTGTGTTACTCACGGGTCTTGTCAACATTCAAACTGTCCGTACCGCCCAACTTCTCGATATTCCCCTGGTTATCTTTGTCCGAGGCAAGGTTCCCAGTCCCGAAATGGTGGCGGAAGCCCAGAAAGCCGGGGTAGCTTTAATGACTACTCAAACAACTTTATTTTTAGCTTGTGGAAAATTGTTTGAGGCAGGGCTTCGACGTGGCGGGACTCGGCTCAGCGACGAATAAATCCACTAGAGCTCACCGCAGGAGGTTCTCCATGGAGCGTTCTCCCATTCAAATGGTCGCCGATGCGGCAGAGTGGCTGATCGAAAATGGCGCCGAGATCGCTCGTGTGCAGACGGATACAGAAGCTTTGGCCCGAGCTGCGGGAATGCGCGAAGCGGAATGTTTCGCCCTCCCCACAGGGGTTGTCATCACCGTTGAGGATGCACAAGGGAAAACAACCACGGTAGTCCGCCGCATTCATCAAAGGGTTTTGCACCTAGAGCGTTTAAACCGCCTGGAAGCTTGTATTCGTGAGGCCGTTGAAACCCCCACTCCCCTAGAAATCGTGGTCAAGAATTTACGTTCAGCGGCCCAGGCCCCTGGTTGGGGTCCCGCAGCCCTCATTCCGGCTTCTGGGTTAGCCGCAGGCGGCTTTGCCTTATTTTATGGCGGTAACCTGGCTGAAGGGGCTTTTGCTTTAGGTTTGGGTCTCCTTTGGGCTCTTTTCAAGCTTTTCTTGGATCGCCCTTGGATACCCGGAGTCTTCACCACGGCCATTGGCTCTTTTTTCGCTGTGGAAGGAAGCCTTCTCGGGGCTGATGTGTTTCCTCAACTTCACGCCGAGCCCATTGCTACTGGGACCTTGATGCTCTTGGTACCCGGCCTCGCCCTCGTGCAAACCCTCCGAGACCTCGTAGCGGGCGAATTGGTCACGGCGCAATCCCGCTTTGCCGAAGTCTTGATGACGGGAGCCGCCCTAGCCATCGGGGCCACCGTGGCCCTAAGTCTGCATTCTGGGAAGATTAGTCTATGATTCTGGTGTGGACGTTAGCGGCTACGCTAGGTTTTGCGTTTCTCTTACAATGCCGAGGTTGGACACTTTTATGGGCATCGTTAGGAGGTGCCTTGGGTTGGGGGGTCTACCTTTTAGTTACACCGTGGGCTGGCCCCTGGATCGCCTATGCGGTAGGAGCCGCAGCTGTCACGGCTTGGTCCGAAATTCTTTCTCGGGTGACCGGAAAGCCTCCCGTCTCGTACCTCTTACCAGGTTTAATTCCTATGGTTCCCGGAAAATACTTGTTTAACGCCATGGATCTGATGGTCCGTCAGCACTTTCCTGACGCCGCTTCAGCCGGATGGGAAGCGTTTATTATTGCCGTCGCACTGGTCGTCGGAGTCACTTCGATCTCCGTATTGCTCCGGCGTCACTAAGCCTCGTCGTTCACTTTCGACGGATCTCGTCGATATCCCACACCACTTTGGCCCCGACGACGGTTTTCACACATTGAATCAGACGTAGATTTTCGGGGGGAACCGTGAGTGGGTCGGCCGATAGCACGGCAAAATCGGCTAAGAAGCCGACAGATAAGCGCCCTTTGCGGTGCTCTTGAAACTCGACATAGGCACTCCCCTCGGTGTAGCACCTTAAGGCTTGTTCTGGGGTTAACCTCTCGGGACCTTCTCGATTGCACACCAAATGCATACCCCTCAAGGGGTCGCAAAACGCTTCGCCGGGAATATCTGAACCAAAAGAAAGTGGTACCCCCGCTTCGAGCAGGGACCGATGGGGATACAAGAAGGGAACTCGATGAGCCCCTAAGACCTGAGCATCCTTTTCGGGCGTGGCCATCGCCGGTGGCTGTGCCGCGACACACACCCCCAAGGCTTTGAGGCGAGGGAAGTCCTCTCGACGTAAAGCCTGGACGTGCTCAAGCCGCATCCGAAGTTGGATAGCTTCGGGATATTTTTGCAGGACATCTTCCCAAACATCCAAAAAGGTTCGCGTAGAACGATCGCCAATGGAATGAAAAGCCCCTTGAACCTTTCGCCTCGATAAGTTAGTCAACACACCGTGCAGCCAAGCTGGGTCAAAGTCTAGCCCATACTCTTCAGTTCCAGGATAGGGGTCTTCCATCCAAGCCGTTTGCGTTGTAAACGTCCCGTCTAAAAAATACTTCCAGGGCCCCCGCCTCAGCCAACGCCGATCATACGACCCCAGATTCATCCATTTGATCGTTTGCGGAACTCGCCCAAAGGACCAAGCCGAAACCCGAGCCGTCAACCGGCCTTGTCTTCTCCAGCGGGCCAAAGTAAATAGCTCAGGATAATACCAGGTGTTGTCTTGAACAGACGTGATACCCAATCGGCGAAGGACATCTAACGATGTTGCCAAACGGGGTTCCCTTAGGTGCTTTTTATAGAAAATGTCATGAAAATACCGGTCATGTACGGGATTAGGATGATATTCCCGAAGGATACCCGTAGGTTCTCCGTTTTCCTCGCGTAACACCACACCGGGGGTGGGTTTCACCTCACGAGTAATTCCCAAGTCACGTAAAACTCGTGAGTTCACCCAGACCCCATGTCCTCCAAATTGAGGCAATAGCACGGGTTGATTTCCAAACGCTTCATCTAACAATTCTTTTCTGGGGTTCGGGCATGAAGGGTAATCCCAGGCATAGCCTACCACCAGGGTATCCTTTGGCTTATCTTGGTAAGCGGCTTTTAAACGGTCAAGGATTTGGGTTTCGTTGAGACCTGCTAAATCTGGAGCCCCTACGTGGTCTCCGTGTATTACAAGATGAAGGTGGTTGTCATTAAAACCGGGAACAACAAACCCTCCCCCGAGGCTCACCTGCTGAGCCCAAGGGTCAGCTGTACGTCGAGCTTGTTCTAGACTGCCGGCAAAGGTGACGGTATCGCCAATGGTGATCAGGGCCTCAGCTTGGGGATTGGCAGGATCCCCTGTGATAAATCGTGCGTTGTACCAAAGTATTTGACCGGGTTTCATAGGCAAAATTTAGTGAATCTCTGTCATGGGATCAAGTCAAAAGGGGATGTCCCTAACGAAAGTCGCTGAACCCTAGCCAGGACCATTGGCCTTGTTGCAACCAAGTTTGGTGCTGACGAGTCCAGGACATTAAGAGTTTTAACCCTCTTTCCTCGTTCCCATTGGCATGGATCAGAACAATATCTTGGTTTAAGAGAGGCTCATCCTTATTGAGCCAAGCTCCGCTGGCAAGGGGAATAAGTCCCCAAGACAACAATTGACGGACGTGCGCAGAATCTGATATCAAGCCGGGAAAACGAAACCAAACACTCGGGAGCTGTCCCAATGCCACTAGACGTTTTTCAGGCCCCAATACCTCACGTTCAAAGTTCAACCCTTTAGTCAAATCGAAGGTTTGGCGCCAGGGAACGTGAGGATTATAAGGGTGGAGTTCACCATGACTTACCCACGTAATCACCAAGTTTTGGTGGGCTTCCCGTTGCAAAAGCCAGGTCAAATCCGAGGAATGCGAAGCCATCCAACGGCCTGAAACGTCTAAAAATACGGGGAGCGGTTTGCCAGGTTGGACATTTTCTAACTGGCGAAAGACCCAACGATCTAAGGGGCGAGAGGAAGGACAAAGGTCAAAACTCAACCACGCCCCGCGACGGCGGGAAGGCCAGTACCGAATTCCCGCATTATCCCAAGGGGCAGACTCTTGGAGAGCCTGAGCCCGAAGTCGAAAGTACACCCCATTAAGCAGACCACTTTTCCGAGCTTGGTTCAGAACCTCGCTCCAACTTTGTTCAGGGGGTGCCTTTCGGGAGAACTCTTGAGTTTGAGCCGTGAGGGGGTTTACGGCTAAAAGGTGTGGTCCTTGCCTAGTCCACGCCCGAAGAGCTAGCCAACTTTGTCCATTTTCGGAGAACCAACCTAAAACAGGACGATAATCGGCAGGTCCCGGGATTCCTTGTAAAGTTTGCGCGTTTAAGAACACCGTTCCCAGCCCACCAACTAACAGCCAGAATATCCTCAGTCCGGGCTTCATAAGACCACCCCCTGCAACCCTTCCAAAGCTTGAACCAGGTCCTCGGCCCGATAGTGGGCCTTGTGGTCTAAAGGAGTTTTCCCCCGGTTGATGATGACCAAAGGCACCGAAGGTTTGAGCATCCGAGGCAATTGGGCGGCGGGCTGAACGACTAAGGACGACCCTAGTACCAATAACAAATCCGCCTGCTGAAGGTCGTTCCAAGCCGACTCCCAAGCGGCTTCGGGTAGTGCCTCGCCAAAAAAGGTAATATCCGGTTTAAAAACACCTCCACAAGAACACCGGGGGGCCGTGAACAAAGCCCTTCCCTCGTGCTTTTGCTGAAGCAACATCGACTTCACGGTTGAAAAGCTCACAACTTTACCGCACGACAAGCAGTGATGAGTTTCTGGGGAACCATGAATTTCGCGAACTGTGCGAGAGCCTGCCCTGGTATGAAGGCGGTCGATGTTTTGGGTGATGACGCTCAGGAGCCGGCCCTGAGCTTCCCAAGCGGCTAAAAGCTGGTGGACAAGCGACGGCTGGGCCTCTTCTTGATAGATAAGCTCCCAAGCGTGTTGGTAAAAAAAATCCGGTTCGCGACGAAACGTCTCGATGTCAAAAATTTTGTCCGCCTCTTGCTCTTGGTATAAACCTTGGGGGCCACGAAAATCTCTTAACCCCGAGAGGGTGGAGACACCAGCCCCGGTAAAGGCCACTAGGCGCTTCGATGAGAGTAAAAGTTGAAGCAGTTTGGGGTCAGTTGACTTCATGGCTGTAAAAATGCCGTAAACTCGGGCGTTCGGCAAGACGAAAAAGCCGCCCCGAAGGGCGGCCGCACACGTTGAAAACTTTTTGACTAAGAACAGGTTTTAGTAAGCGTAGATTGTGCCCACCGAGATAACGTCGGCGGCAGGCTGAGAAACGCTGTTGGTGGTGCCCATGTAGTGGCCCCAACCGAAGGCAAAGGTCGCAGGACCGGCCACAATTTGAACGGCAGGTTCGATGCCAGAGTAGGAACCCGTAGCGAAAACGCCTGATGCCGTGCCCATGTAGTCAAATACACGGTAGGTCAGCATGGGGATGATATTGAACGAAGGAGCTACGTTGGCGAAGGTGTACTGAAGGCGGGTGCTGGAGCTTACACCAGGCTTGTCTTCTGTGAGAACACCAAAGGTGGAAGCGCTAGTGAACAAGCCAAAGTCTTCACCCAACCACAAGCCTTTAACCCCAACACTACTGAAATCATAACCAGCTGTAGCGAAAAGGTTCATACTGCTGTGGGAAGCCCCGTCAGCTGCCGTCGCAATATGCAACGATTCCAAGCTGAGCGATACTTTTAAGGCAGAAACTTGGGCAGGAGCGGCGTCCACGGTCACAAAGAAGTTGCTCCAGCTGTTGCTGGTCGCGGCACCGGTGTAACCGAGTTTGATGTCTCCCAAGTCTTTGGCAGAATAAGAGGCCAGGTAGCTGAGGCTGTCGCGAATGTTGCCTAAGTTCACGGCACCATTTGTACCCGACTGGTTGTTCGAAACCAAGCCTAACTCTAAGCCTGACACTGCATTGGGTTTGAACAGCAGTTCTTCGCCCTGCTGACCGCTGTAGAAGCCCCCAATAGCGGCCCATTTACCACCGTTGGCAAAATAGCTACCTGTGCTGTACGGTGTACCGGCAGGAAAACCCGCACCCAGATTGCTGGCGCCAATAAACAAGTTGGTATTGAAGTCAGAAGCAACTTGGGATTTGTAGGCAAAGTCGGTATCGCGAAGCATACCAGCACCAACCAACAATTGCGCATCAAATAACTTGGCGTAAGCTTCCGCATACTTCATGGCAATGATCGTTCCGTTATTCGGATCGTATTCAAAACGGCTGTTGAAACCACCAATCTTGGAATCGTAGCTCAGGATCATCCGAGCAAAAGATCCGTTCTTTTGTTGCTTATTCAACACGTCGACATAGTCGAGTGATTTGGCTTGCCAATCGGCGGGGCTGAACGACTCAGCACCAACGGCATAACCGCTAATTTTGAGCTTGCTGGCATTTGCCGCAAGTTCTTTTACCTGGTCAGCTAACGCTGTATCCGAGGCGGGGGCATTTTGGGCCCAAGCCATGGCGGCAAAACCAGCCAGGGCCAGGACGGAAATCATCCTTTTCATCGTTGACTCCTTCGTCAATTTCGCGGCAGTGCCGCACGTTGAGAGGGGTTTACCAGAGGATGAAAAACACCGCAATCGGTTTTTGGTATTTTCATGAAATCCTAAAAAAGCACACTTTATCAAAGAAAAATCTTATGATTTCCTAAGAATTAATTCATCTTGTACTAACACAACCCTAACAATTCGATTAAGGTCTCAAAGAGAATATCTATTCGCAAGGATAATCCAGACGGGCAAAGCAACAGACTTGAGTGCAGGCTTGAACCGGAATCGGTGGCAGGTTTGACCGGAATAATCATAAAAATCGAAAAAAGCATGTTGTTTCAGGAATTTTTTCGTCGAAAAAATTCCGAATTATCGCGATAATTTCTCGTGAAATCGACGATTTCATCACAAAAAAACGTCGAAAAAAATTCGAATTTGAGCATCAAATTCGCCGAATTTGAGCATCAAATGGCGTGAATTGGATCAATCTGGACCCGGAATTCCAAGGGTCTAAGCGGCTATCGCCTTTAACAGAGCTGAGCTCAGGGTAAAATAATAGCGCTAAAATCTCTTTCAGCGCCGGTTCAACCACTCAGAAAATTAGTTTAATAATGTAAACGGATCGTTCAATATTCCAGTTCTCAGGACTTTACCAGGACTGGTAATAATGGGAGCTTGGTGTCGATACGCGCGCTGCCAACTTGGGTTGTTGAACATAGAGCTAAGTGAACCATGGTGGTACCTCTTAAAAGTGTTTTTTCTCCGGCATATCTACCAGGGTTTGAAGCTTCAACGTGTCTTCCCCGCGATTAATCTGTTAACTGTGGCATTTAATTTTCTGCTTCAAAAAACTTTTCAGATTTTCCAAGATTCTGGTGCAAAGCCTCAAATGGTTTCATTATGACACACAATGAATTTTTTGACACAGTTCTTCTTGACGACATCATGGGACGTAAGTATGTTACTCTTGTTCTGTCATTAGGCAGATTAAGTGAGGGAATATGAACGCTGACCGTTTAACACTCAAAGCACAAGAAGCCCTACAGGCTGCGGCGACCCTAGCCGATCAAAACAATCACCAAGCGGCGGGACTAGACCACTTAGTCTCAGCCCTGCTGAGCCAAAAAGAGGGACTAACCGCTCCCCTTCTCGATAAAATGGGAGTAGACCGAACCACACTTC
>DAIDJJ010000122.1:0-8196 GCA_027451385.1 Spirochaetales bacterium
AAATCTAATGCGATTCACTTGCGAATAAATAATCTGGTTACTATTATGGTAATTACGAAGCAAAGGTTCTGAGGTTTTCAAAATGAAAAATATCTTCGATTTTCGAAATGCCGTTATTCAAGAATATGCAGCTTTTTCACGGAGCTTCACAACAATCGGCACACAAGATATCCGAGAATTTGTTGATTCTGAATACAAAAAGGGCAGATTTTGGCCTGACCCCTTGGTTCAAATCAATCCTAACTACCAAGAGGCAGGTACCGTTGAAAAACTAGTTTCAGATGGTCTTGTTCATGCCGAATGCGCTCGCATCTTTAGATACGATAAAGATGAAAACAATTCAGGGAAGACACTTACGTTATATCGACACCAACTCGAAGCCCTTTCGCTAGCGAAAAGGGGGGAAAGTTATGTCGTTACAACAGGAACAGGGTCAGGAAAGAGCTTATCTTTTTTCATACCCATTGTTCACCGAATCTTAACTGAAAAGAATCTTGATCCAACTCCTCGAACAAGGGCCATCATTATTTATCCTATGAACGCTTTGGCGAATAGTCAGTTGGAAGAGCTAGAAAAGTTTCTCATCGACTATCCAAAAGATGCGCGTCCATTTACTGTAGCTCGCTATACTGGCCAAGAATCTTTAGAGGAGCGAGAACTGCTCGCTAAAAGCCCGCCGGACATTTTACTGACAAATTTTATGATGCTTGAACTCATTTTGACTCGCTATGAAGATCGAGATCGGCGTGTAGTCGAGAACAGTCATGGACTTGAGTTTCTCGTTCTTGACGAGTTACACACTTACAGAGGCCGACAGGGTGCCGATGTGGCCATGTTGGTGAGGCGTTTACGTCACCGTCTAGAAGCAGACAACCTTCAGTGCATTGGTACATCAGCGACAATGTCCAACACAGGCTCACTCGACGATCAGTTGAAAACTGTGTCCAATGTAGCTTCCAGGCTTTTTGGACAATCCATTCCGCCTGAAAATGTGATTCGGGAGACACTTCGACGGACGACAAAGCCGACCTCAGGTTTAGACTGGGCACGTCCTCTTTTAAAAGAAAGAATCCTCAGTGGAACCGATCCTAGTACAGAGACCTTTTTTGATGATCCTTTGGCGATTTGGATCGAACTGACGCTGGGAATTGAGATTCCCCCTTCAGGACCACCTCAACGAGCAAAGCCTATGAAGCTCCAAGATGTAGCTGATCGTCTCGCTATGGATTCCGGTTTGAATTCAGAATTATGTCTCAAGACTTTGGAAAACTTCCTTCTCAAAGCGCATGCCCTACCGCCCGTTGGTGGCAGACCTCTGATGGCTTTTAAATTGCATCAATTTATTAGCGGTGCTGGTAAGGTTATGTGTACCCTGGACCAACCAGGTCGGCGATTAGTGACCCTCAATGCACAAAAATTAGCCCCTAATAGGAACGGCCAAGAACTTTTTAGCACCTACTTTTGTCGAGAATGTGGTTTAGAATATCACCCCGTTCAAAACGTAGGTAACAGGTGGATTCCCCGTGAAATTGACGATCCCATTCCCAAAGATGCAGAAGAGTCTTGTGGTTTCGTAACCTTGAAGTCCTTAAGCGAAACTTATCATGGTCTTGATGAAGAATTGCCCGAGAATTGGCTTGACTATAGCCAAGATCCCCCTCAATTGAAGAAAGATCATCGAGCCCATCGACCGGTGGAACTTCGTTTAGATCCGATGGGTTTACCGAATTCTCAGGGCGCAGAATATTGGTATCTGCCTGGTAAAATGAGATTTTGTGTTGGTTGCGGGACTGTTTATCAAGTTCAAGGAAAAGACATTAATCGACTTGCCAGCCTCTCGGGTGAAGGTCGGTCCTCGGCGACAACAATGATTACAATGAGCCTGTTGGGGCAACTATTTAGTCAGAAACCCGTCGAAGGGGAGTCTGATTATCGTAAGGTTTTGGGCTTTACTGACAACCGTCAAGATGCCGCTTTACAGTCAGGACATTTTAACGACTTTCTCTTTTTAGTCACTTTGCGAGGAGGTCTACTTGCCGCTTTGAAAAGTGCTGACGGCAAACTAACTATTGGTAATTTAGCAGACCAAGTTTTTCGATCAATCGGTTTTGATCGAAGTTCTCTGGCTAGCCGAAGAGAGGTGTACCGTGACCCAGATTTAGTCGGAATTGCCCTCAAAGAAGCCGAGAGAGCGGCAAAATTTGTTTTGGGTTATCGACTTATTCGAGACTTAAGAAAAGGGTGGCGAAATAACAATCCCAGTCTTGATCAGCTGGGTTTATTAGAAATCCATTACAGTATGCTTGATGAGTTTACAAGTGATGAAGCTCAGTTTGCAAACAGTAAATGGCTTTCGAAACTTCCGATTGACCGTCGAATGGATTTGTTTACTTGGCTGTTTGAAGAATTACGCCAATCTCAATGTATAGAGAGTCGATATTTAGATCACGGTGAGCAAGAGAAAATCAAAACTACTGGATCAAAATCCCTCGCCGATAGGTGGGGTTTTCCTTTCGATGAACAGTTGTACACGTCCCGTTATGTCATCATGGTGCCCGTTCCAGAAAGAAAGGGCAAAAGACGGGAAGATCTAATCAGTGCTGGTCTTCGCTCGCGGCTTTCGCGAGCGCTCAAAAATGTTCAAGCCTGGAAAGGAACATCTCTTCAAGCTGAAGTTCAAAAGGCGAAGGACTCCGAGTTGGTCCAGTTGTTACAGGACCTTTTGGATGCTGCAACCAAATATGGTTTCTTGACAAGAATTAATATTGACAAAGGAATTGTCGGCTGGGCATTAAAAGATACAGTGTTGGTTTGGACGCTACCAGCTAAGTCAAATACAGTGAAGACTAGGAACCGCTTTTTTGGGGAGCTGTATTGGACTCTTTCAGAGACGTTGGTGCTACCCGACCACTACTTGTTTGATTACGAGGCACATGAGCATACTGCACAAGTTGATGGTCAAGATCGAATGGATCTTGAGGCACGGTTTCGTTTCACTTCGAAAGATAAAAAATGGTGGAAAGAGGAGCGTCAAGGAAGTGGGGAACTTCAAAGACTTCCTGTGCTTTATTGCAGTCCAACTATGGAGCTAGGAGTAGATATATCCTCTCTCAATACTGTATATATGCGTAACGTTCCACCAACCCCAGCTAACTACGCCCAACGGAGTGGTCGAGCCGGAAGATCTGGCCAACCTGCCTTAGTCCTGACCTACTGTGCAGCCTTGAGCCCGCATGACCAGTGGTTTTTTCACGATGCCCTTCAGATGATTCATGGTGTGGTAAAACCTCCGACACTCGACCTTTCGAACCAGGATCTGATCAACAGTCATCTCAATGCGATTTGGCTTGCCGCTTTAGAGACTGGATTAGATAGTAGTATAAGTCTTCTTTTGAATTTACAGTCACCTGGTTTTCCGCTCGAAGAAAATCTGGCTAAAAAATTGATGGATTCAGGTGCCATTGAAAAGGCAAAGGTTCAAGCTCGGAAGGTCATGACTGAAATTCGTACTCAATTAGGACCTGATGCCGTTTGGTGCGACAAGGGTTATGAGGATCGTCAAGTGGAGGCTGCTCCTAGTGAGTTTGGGATAGCTTTTGACCGTTGGCGAATTTTGTATCGTACAACTCAAGAACAAATGGAATTGGCACACAAAGTGAATCTGGGTAATGGATTTGCTCAAAAAGATAAAGATAGTGCTCAAAGACGTTATCTAGATGCCAAGCGACAACATGACGTGCTCTTAAGTGCAAGAGCAACGCAGAACTCTGATTTTTACACGTACCGTTATTTAGCTGGGCAAGGTTTCTTGCCTGGGTACAACTTTCCTAGATTACCCCTCATGGCCTGGATACCGGCCCGAGGTTCTGGACCTGCCAATGAAGATCGTGGTGCCATGATTAGTCGCCCAAGGTTTTTAGGAATTTCAGAATTCGGTCCCCGAAGCTTGATCTATCATGAAGGACGTATGTATCGAGTCGTGAAAGCAAAGTTGGGAAGTGGCGGTTCGGTACAAATTGGTTCAAACTTAGCCACCGTGAAGACTTTGATTTGCATCCATTGCGGGCATGGTCATTTCCCTGAAGCTGGCATGACAGATATCACCGCTACGGTTTGTGATAGCTGTGGTGCGGCATTGGTGACTGCTGGCAGAGTAGAAGAGCTTTACCGAATCGATACTGTGGAAACACAAGCAGTGGAACGGATCACCGTTAACGACGAAGAGCGTCAACGTCAAGGCTACGAATTACAAACTATGTATCAGTTTGTTAAGGATCCCAAGTTAGGGCTAATCAAGCAGAACAGAGCGGTAATTGCAGATAATACCGAGATAGCTCTTTTGGTTTATGCCCCTTCTGCGTTACTTTGGCGAATCAACCGAGGCTGGAAACGGCGCAAACACAAGCATGTTTTAGGTTTTTTCATCAACCCCATTAGTGGCTTTTGGAGCAAAGAAGAGGAACCAGGTAACGATAATAGCCCAGAGTCTGGCGAAGACGATAATATGGGGGGCAAGGTGACCCCACAAAGAATTGTTCCTTTTGTTGAGGACCATCGAAACATATTGATTTTGACTCCCACAGTCCCATTCAGTCTTGAGCAAATGTCGACTCTGCAAGCCGCTTTGAAGCGCGGTATCGAACTGACTTACCAGATCGAGGAGTCCGAGTTGGTGGCTGAGCCGCTACCATTCGAGAAGGAACGCAAGCATATTTTGCTTTATGAAGCCGCCGAAGGTGGTGCAGGGGTTTTGACAAGATTGGTTCATGATAAGGGGGCCTTGGCGCAAGTGGCAAGGAAGGCTCTCGACGTAATGCACTATGACCAAGATCTCAATGATACCCAAGAAGGTAAAGAAGATGGTTGTGTGGCTGGATGTTACCAATGTCTACTTTCGTATTACAACCAGACTGAGCATGAATACATTGACCGCCGTGATCTTGGGGTTCGAAACTTTTTGGCTCAACTTAGCCACTCAGAAGTCAGTGACCCAAAAGATGAAGACTCTTCAAAGGACCAGCCCACTTCAGGTGTGCCCATTGACGGAGGTCGATGGATGGCACTTTCAGTTTCTAAAGTAGACAGAACTATGACTTTTGCAACAGATCCAGGGCCAGAAGCCCAGCATTATATTAGCGACAAAGGATACCGTATCATCATCGGAGGTAATGAATGACCGAGACGTTTACTCCGGGTGCTCTTGTTCGGGTAAGAAATAGGGAATGGGTCATTCAGCCCAATGCTGATCCAGAGGTTTTACGCTTGCGACCTTTGGGTGGTTCAGATGAAGACATTCAACTCATTATCCCCCAACTCGAAAATCCACCTGTCGAACCTGCTACATTTCCTGATCCGAAGCCTGATTTGCCAGGCTCCTACGATTCAGCTCTCCTTCTGCGTGATGCTTTGCGACTTAAAATGCGCTCAGGGGCTGGCCCGTTCCGGTGTTTTGGGCATATCGCTGTAGAACCTCGTCCTTACCAACTAGTACCTCTCCTTATGGCGCTGAAACAAGAAACTGTACGGCTTTTGATCGCTGATGATGTTGGAGTTGGCAAGACGATTGAGGCTGCCCTCATTGTTCGTGAACTCTATGATCGTGGTGATATACAAAGATTTTCGGTTCTTTGTCCACCTCATCTTGTAGAGCAGTGGGTTGATGAACTGAATACTAACTTTCACATTCCTGCTGTCGCGGTGACTGGTAAAACCATAGATAGGCTTGAACGTGAAGTCAATGGGATCTCGGTTTTCGAACATTTCACTGCTACGGTGGTTAGCCTTGATTTCATTAAGAGTGATCGTCATAGGGATCATTTTTTAGCTGTAAAGCCTGATTTAGTTGTGGTGGACGAAGCTCATACTTGTACCCTCACAGGTCAGGGGAGACAGCTTAGATTTCAACTTCTTCAAAAACTATCTGAGAAGGCAGACCTTCATCTGCTTTTACTGACTGCGACGCCTCACTCAGGGGATGAGGTTGGGTTTCATAACTTACTTTCGCTCCTTAAGCCGCAATTCGCTCAACTTGGTCAAGGTTTGAGTGGGGCCGACGATCCCTTACGGCAAGAGCTAGCTCAATACTTTGTTCAACGACGACGAAAAGACATAGAAGAATGGTCTGATGTTCACCTTTTCCCTAAGCGGATGACGAAAGAAGTGACGTATACCCAAAGCGGAGAATGGGGCAAGTTCTTCGAAGCCGTGCGGGCATATTGTGTTAGCTTGGCATCGAGAACGGAACAGGAAAAGGGTGAAAAAGCTAGGATGATCTGGTATGCCACCTTAGCTTTATTAAGGTGTGTCTCTTCATCTTCCGCAGCGGCTCATCGTGCCCTTACCACCCGACTTAACGGGAGTCTAGAAGAACAAGCTGCACTCGCTGAGGATAGACGAGTTGATGATGGAGAAGGCCAAGACCTTGTCTCGAGTGACCAAGAACCCGCAGGTTCTGTGGAAGACACGGAAATGGTACGATCGCTTATTGCCCAGGCTGAGGCCTTGAAGCTGTCAAAGGGTGATCCCAAATTAATAGCTCTAGAAAAGCATCTGACTGAGTTAATCGGGGCGGGGTACCGGCCTGTAGTATTCTGTCGGTACATTGCTACAGCAAATTATGTCGCCGAACATCTGAAACAAAAATTTAGCAAGTTAAGCATTGATGCCATAACGGGAGAATTCACACCAGAGGAACGTGAAGATAAGATTTTGGAACTCACCAAGGCTTTGGCTAACGGGGGGCATCCTTTGTTGGTTGCTACAGATTGTTTATCTGAAGGAATCAACCTTCAACAGACCTTTAACGCAGTGGTGCACTACGACTTGGCTTGGAACCCCACTCGGCATGAACAACGAGAGGGTAGAGTAGATCGATTCGGACAAATATCGAAGGAAGTACGGTGTACCTTGATGTATGGTCAGGATAACCCCATTGATGGTTTTGTTCTTGATGTCATTCTTCGAAAGGCCAAGGTGATTCAAGAAGAGTTGGGAGTCTTGGTTCCTCTTCCCGAGGATGATAAAAGGGTTAGATTGGCTCTTGTGAAGGCTGCATTGATGCGTTCTTCCAGAACCTCACCCCAACAGAGTACTTTTGATTTTGACGATGGGGCCTCTGAACTTGTTGCTATAGAAAGTCAATGGAAGGATGCCCGAGAGAAAGCTAAGGTGAACAGGACCATCTTTCGTCAGGCTCGTCTCAAGCCCGAAGAAGTCATGCCCGAATGGACGAAGCAAAGAGAAAGCTTGGGTACCCCTGAAGAGGTTGAAAGATTTGTCTCGATGGCCTTGACCAGATTAGGGGCCCCTTTGAATGAAAAAAAACAAGTGACCCCACAGTTTTTTCCACCTTCGTTAAAAGATCGACTTTCAGTTGAAGGATATTCTCAAGCTTTTGCTGTTGATTTTCATTACCCCCCTCCTGCAGGGACTCTATTTATTCACCGCAGTCATCCCCTGGTTGCCCTTCTTGCCGACTTTTGGTTGGAAGGTACACTTGCCGGAAGCTCTGGAATTGGACGATGTGGCGTCTTCGAGACAAAAGCGGTTTCTAAAGTGACTACCTTATTTATAGTTCGCTTAAGACATCAGATTGAAATTACCAGCGTTGCTGGACGGAGAACCTTGATGGCCGAGGAATCCTTGGCCTGGGCGATTGAGGGTCGGCAGGAACCAAAATGGCTTGAAGGAACTCAAGTTGAGAAATTGCTGGATATTCATCCTAGTGGAAATCTTGGGGCTGAAGTTCAACGGTATCAGGTTACCGAGGCAATTGAATGGTTCCATAAAAATCGCGAAGTTTTTGATGAGAAAGCTCGTAACCAGGCCCAAACCCTTTTGTCAGATCACCGTCGGGTTCGTGATGCGTCCCAGGGTCGTGGACAATACTCTGTAGAACCCAAACTTCCTGTCGACCTAATGGCTGTGTTTGTTTTATTGCCTGATACTCTTTGAGGATGCTTTTATGAAACGTTCGACTTCCCTGTTTTCAATGAGTTTTGAAACGCTTACCCTAGAAGGGGGTTTATTCGTACCAGAAATGCTCGACCAGGTCTCTCGTGGTGATGCAGAAGGTCAAAGTCCGGCTGACTACCACCTTGCTCGTGGGCTTAAGTTAAATGATGAGGCTAGCCGGTCTTTTCAAATTGCCAAAGCCGCCTTTAAAGCCTTTGGCCGGTATTCAGACAAAAGCATAAA
>DAIDJJ010000123.1:0-8099 GCA_027451385.1 Spirochaetales bacterium
CATGGGTGAGCATGGACCAATCCGTGTTAAAGAAAACAACTTTACGATTGATCCCGAAGGCCGTGTTTGGATTAATTAAGACTATGCTGGCAATCCCCATCGGTTAGTTTCCATGGATGAAAACGAATGGAAAAACACAACGCTTTTAGACAACTTAAAAATTGTCAATTTTCCTCGAACTAGGTATTTAGCGAAGCAAGGGGAATCATTGTGGAAAACCACCGAGTATTCAGGAAAAGCTCAAGATATTCCTCTTAAAGAACGCCCAGCAGTTCGGCAGGGTTTTGTCGAAGGTTCTAACGTCAACCCCGTGCAAGAAATGGTTCAAATGATTGAGGTCAATCGAGCCTATGAGACCAATTCCAAAATGATTCAGACCACTGATAATTTGATGGGACGTTTGATCAACGATGCGGCTGTATACCGTTAATCTTACCACTTTTTTCTTAGGAGCAATGAGATGATGCGATCCTTGTGGACAGCGGCTTCAGGCATGACCGGCCAACAATTTAATATCGATACCATTGCCAACAACTTGGCTAACGTGAATACTACTGGATTCAAACAAAACCGGGCTGAGTTCGAAGACCTTTTATATCAGACGATCAAAATTGCCGGTACACCGGCAACTGAAGACACTGTCGTCCCAACCCCCACTCAAGTGGGTCATGGTGTCAAAGTGGCTGCAACTCAAAAAATCTTTACGCAGGGTCCTCTTCAAGCCACCGGTAATGTCAGTGATATGGCCTTGGAAGGAGAAGGTTTTTTTCGAGTCCTGACACTAGATGGGAGTTACGGGTACACACGGGATGGCTCTTTCAAGATCGATGAAACAGGTCAATTAGTCACCAGCCAGGGCTATAAAGTTATGCCGGAAGTCATCTTTCCGCAGAACTTTGTCCATGATAGCGTTTCGGTTTCACAAGATGGACGTGTCACGGTCTTAATGCCGGGAGAAAATGAACCACAGCAAGTGGCTCAAATGGAAATTTATCGTTTTCCCAACCCAGCTGGACTTAGTGCCACAGGTGAGAACATCTTGAAACCAACCAATGCCTCTGGTCCTGCGATTGGCGGTAGACCCGGTTTTGACGGAATGGGAAAAATTCAACAACGTTTTTTAGAAATGTCGAATGTCTCGGTAGTGCAAGAAATGGTCAATATGATTGTTGCCCAAAGAGCCTATGAATTTAATTCTAAAGCGATTCAGACAAGCGATACGATGTTAGGAATTGCAGCTAACCTTAAGCGTTAACTTAGGAAGTCTTTTATGACGTTGGGGAACTGGCCCTACCCTGCACTTTCTTTTCAAAAAATTTTCCGTTTGAGTTGTATGGTTGCATGTATTCTAGGGCTTGGTGTTCCCTTAAACGCTTTAACGTGGCGTTTGAAGGAACACCCTGATTTACAAACCTGGCCCCAACCTTCAGCCTTATTTCAACTTCAAGAAAAAGCCTCTGTACTTCCTGAAGATCGCCTTTTTGCAAAGTGGTCACTTCTTCCTCCTTATCAGTTTCCATCCTGGATTCCCTTAGAAAAATTCTTACAAGATTGGACACCTCCCGCAAATGCGATTTTAATTGGCTCGGGTTTCATATTTTTACCTTCTAACATTCCCCTAGAACAAAAACCATTTTTTGAAAGTTTACTCCAGTTTTTGAGAATGCAAAAACCAGCTTATGGCGAAGCACCTCAAGAAAGAGAGCTTGAGATCATTTCGTATAAATTTTCGGTGGGAACTTTACCTGCACAACCACAGTTTCACTTGACCCACGCCTTTTGGCGAAAAGGATGCTTAACTGGACCTTTGGAGCTAAGTTATGACGATGAGACCGCAAGTGATTTCAATCCTGATCAAGTAAATACGAGGACCCAGGTTCATCTCAGTGTGCAATCACAAATTCCCATTGCGGTGATGCTGGATGCTCGACCACAAGGTTCAGAAATTCATGCCTGGGATTGGTCCTGGCAATGGCATTCTGTCGACCACCTGCCTTGGGACTATGTGACACCAGAAAAATGGCGCTTTGCAACTGGAATAAAATTTCAAGCTTTACATGATCTTTCACCGGGAGAGATTTTAATTCCAGGTCAAAATATCAAAGAAATCAAACCTGTGAATCAGGGCGATGTTGTCCTATTAAAAATCACTCATGGTGCCATTGAAGTGGATTTACCAGGAACCGCTTTGGAAAGTGGAACAGAAGGTAGTCAGGTCAAAGTACTGAGTACAACAGGTCAGGAATTTCATGGCATAGTAGACGGAAAGAATCTCGTTCGAGTGACTTGGCCTTAATCGCGTATAATAAGGAGAAATTACCATGAAAAATATTAGACAAAGTGCACCCTCCTGGTTTCTGCGTCAGCTTTTAGTAACAGTATTCATGGGAGGATTTTTACTGCCAGTTTTTGCACAGCAAGCCACGAATCCTTCTCCTACCACAAACCCTTCTGATAACACAACACCCTTTCAAGTACCGATCAAAGATTTAGTGCATGTAGAAGGTTTACGTGATAATCAATTAACAGGCTTAGGCTTGGTGACGGGTCTTAATGGTCAGGGAGATAGTTCTAGTAATCCTATGCTGAAATACGCCTTAGCCAGCTTGGTCAATAACTTAGGTATGGCAATTCCTAGCAGTGAAGTAAAAAGTAGAAACACTGCCGTAGCTGCGGTGACCTGTCTTCTGGGACCGTATGTTAATCCAGGAGACACATTAAATATTCATGTCGCCAGTCTCGGAGATGCAAAAAATCTACAAGGCGGAGTCTTGCTTCAAACACCGCTTTTAGCCTCGAATGGTCAAGTTTATGCCGTTGCCCAAGGCACCCTTCCCAGTGTTGTCACGGGTAACCCTTCTTCAGGTTCAACCGTATTAACTCTTCCAGGTGGAGCTATCGCTGAAAAAGCTGTCACGGCAAATTTTATCACGGATGGAAACATTACCCTTTTGGTGAATGATCAAGACTTTTCAACGGCTGAAGCTGTAGCTGCCGGAATCAGAAAAGCTTTTCCCTCTGTAGTCATTGAGGTGCCGGATCCTGGACATATTAAATTGTCAGTCCCAGCCAAAACTTCCGCAGTACAGCTTTTATCTCAAATCAATAGCATTATGGTGACCCCTGGATTGTCGAACGAAGTCGTTATCAATCCTTCGACTGGTATCGTCGTTTCTGGACAAAATGTTCGAATTGCCAGTGTCGCCGTTTCGATCAAAGGGGCAAAAGTTAGCATTGGAAAACAAAATCAAAACTCAGACTGGGGTGGAACCAACACATCTGAACAATTTTCGTTGCCCAATGTCGCAACAGTACAAGATTTGGTTTCAACCTTACAACAATTGGGGTTGACTACTGACCAACTGATTGCCGTTTTGAAAGCAATTGACCAAGCCGGCGCTTTGTATGGTCGATTAGTCATTACAAACGGTTAAGGATCGAGGTTAAGGCTCTTCTTGAAAATGTCGATAGGGTAATTATGATACCAGTTGAAGGTGCAAGACTACCACTAGATACGACAAAGTTTCAGGTTCCGCCGGCTGACGGGCCAGGCTTTTCAAAAGTCACCGTGAATAAAGACTCTAAACTTTACAAAGCCTGTGAAGACTTTCAGTCGATTTTCATCAAACAAATGCTGGATGCCATGAGAAAAACCATTGATCACTCAGACGATCTTCTCAAAAGATCTCAAGGACAGAGCATTTTTGAAGATATGCTTTACGATCAATATGCCAAGAACATGTCTCAAGTTGGCGGGTTTGGTCTAGCAAAAGTCATGTATCAACAAATGGATTATTTACAACATCTTCCGAAGGCTAAAGTTTAAAGGAAAGGTCTGGGAGTGGTATGAAAATTGCTTTTCAAAATGTCAATTTTGCCTTTGAGGATGGGCCACTCGTTGCCAAAAACTGGTCTTTAAATGTACCAACGGGTACCATTTCCCTCTTAGGAAGAAATGGCGTCGGTAAATCCACCTTTCTACTTTTAGCAGCTGCAAGGCTTTTCCCCCAGTCGGGTCAAGTGCAATGGGGAGACCGCTCCACACGTGAATTGACTCCAGAGGAAATTCAAAGAACAGCCTCAGTTGTTTATCAAAATATGGAGTTTGAAAGCGAAGACCCTCTGGCTACACTTTTAGAAACCGTCTGGTCAGCCAGTCAAGATCAAAGTCGAGGACCAAACTGGATTCGTGAATTGGTCCAAATTTTTGAGCTTGAAGACTGTTTAGGTCGTAAAATCCATGTTTTAAGCAAGGGACAGATGCAAAGAGCTATCATGGTGTTTTCTTTGCTCTTTGGAACCCCACTAGTCGTGATGGATGAACCGGTATTTGCCTTGGAAAATCGACAGAAAGAAACGGCTTTAGAGTATTTACAACACTTTGCTCATGAATCTCAGAAAACTTTTCTTTACAGCGTTCATGAACTTGAGCTGTCCCAAAAGTATTCAGAGCATGTAATTTTCATGTCTTCGCACGTTCCTCCAAGAATAGGACTCACCAAAGAGCTTTTTACTCGTGAAAACCTAGAAGAGACTTATCAAACCCCCCTTGAACTTTTAAAAAAAGGTGAAGCTCTGTTTCGTGACCATCTGATGAACAAATGATACAAAAACTCTCTAAAAGCTTGCATGAACTAAGAATTCCAGTAAAATATAGTCAGATGGTGTGGGGAAAATTGGTGAGGAAAAATTCTCAAAATAAGGAGATGAACTTTGGACAATAACAATAGTGTTATCGTGTTGTTCACGCTGGTAGCATTCTTCGTACTAGCCTTTGTCTTTGCTCTGTTTGGTTTAGCGGAACCTAATGCCTTGTTCATTACATTGGCGTATGTGGGGTTTGTCATTGTTTTTGTGGTAGCCTTAATTTTTGGGTTGACCAATTCACGTGAAGGAAACCGAATTACCTTGTGGTTTTTCATTTATGGTGGAGCTGTTGCTGTTACCATCGTATGGTTTACTACTCGGGTTGGACGAATGTTCAATCTCTTGTAAAAAATGTTGGATTGAAATCCGATAAGAAGCCCCTTCGGGGGCTCTTTTTTTACTTCTTTGAATAGAGAGGAATGAAGTTTATGGATCAAACCACGGAAGATTGGGAAGATATTCGTGTTTTTGCGGGGAGTTCTGGCAAAACCTTGGCTTTAAGAATGACGAGGTATTTAGGACTACCCCTTGGAAAGTCTGACGTTCGACAATTTTCTGATGGAAATCTTTTTGTGCGGATTGGTGAAACCGTCCGTGAAAAAAATGTTTATTTGATTCAACCGATAGCCTTGCGACCCAATGAGGAATTTACAGAAATCTTATTTTGGATGGATGCATTTAAACGAGCAAGTGCCAAATCCGTCACCGCTATCTTACCTTATTTTGGTTATGCAAAAGGTGATAAAAAAGATGAACCACGCGTTTCCATCCGAGCCCGTGTCTGTGCTGAATCGATTGAACTAGCCGGAGCAGACCGAGTCGTTTGTCTTGATTTACACAGCCCCCAAATTCAAGGTTTTTTTAAACGGCCTGTAGATCATTTATATGCCCAACCCGTCTTGCAAGCCTATATACGGCGATTATCGTTAGATGCTCCCATCTTAGTAAGTCCTGATTTGGGTTTTTTGAAACAGACTCGTCGTTACGCAGAAGCCTTAGGTTTTCCTATGGCGGTGGGTGAAAAAATTCGTCGAGGTCATGATGAAAAAGCCGAAGTCTTAGAAATTATGGGAGATGTCTCAGGAAGAGATTGTTTGGTTACCGATGACTTTACCATTTCTGGCGGGACCTTGGCTGATTTGGCTCGTGGTTTAAAAGAGCGAGGGGCGCGAAGACTCATCGCTCTCTTAAGTCATAATTTGATCAGACCAGAAGGCGTAACTCGTCTCGAAAACGCAGGCTTTGAAAAAATAATAACTACCGACAGTGTCGATAACCCCTATATCCTAGGTCATCCGTTGTTTCAGACCGTCTCAGTAGCCCCTCTTTTTGCGGAAACGGTTCGACGTATTCATGCTCAAGAATCGGTAAGTTCCTTATTCGATTTGGATGATCCGAAAATTCTTGACTCTTGTCTTGAAAATCCCTGTTAGGACTTATCTGTCAGAGAGACCTTCAGTTTTTTTGCCCAATCTTTTAATTGAGCTTCTAATTCAGACGAGATCTCAACCCCAGTGACAGAGGCGAGATGTGATGCTTCTTGACTACGATCACCTGGTATCCTGTTCAAGCCCAAGGTTTTAAGGCGTTCATGAAATTGTTGACCTCGAGCTTGTGCGGCAGAAAGTCCACCTAATAGCGAAAGATCCCACGCTAAAACCATTTGGTTATGTGTATTCCACCCAGCAGGTGCTTTCACAGCGTCTAAGGTTTCCCCTCCCGCCAAAAGACCAGTGATGAGTTCGCCCAAGAGGGCCAAGGAAAGACCTTTACTTTCTCCTATGGGATGAATACCCCCATTCCATAATTCTTTGGGGGTCTGGGCAGGTATTCCTTGGGATGAATTCCCCCAGTGTGAAGGGATACTTTGTTGATCGTCGATCATTTCTTTGAGATTCCCCAAAGAGGAATAGGCCAAACATAAATCAGCCCCCAGAAAGTAACCATTTTCTCGTGGAAAACCGAACCCTAAGGGATTGTTTCCGAGAACGCGAGAGTTACCTCCTGGAAAGCTCATTCCTGCATCGGTGTTTGACCAGACTATAGTAAAGAAGCCTCGTTCTGCCCCCCATTCCACATAAGGCCACGAGGCAAGAAAGTGATTACTGTGTCGTACTGCGGCATAACCAAGTCCTGTTTGAGAAGCGAGTTTCATCGCTCTTTCTAACGCAAAACTGCATGAGACTTCTCCTAAAGCACCGTCTACATCCCAGATTTCAGCAGAAGGGGTTTCGTGTATAGATTTGGGATTCCATAAGCGATTAACTTTTCCCGTAATCAGCCAGTCTAAGCGTTGAGGGAGATAGGAAATATCATGATGAGTTACTTTTCGACTCGTTGCCCTCCAGAATACTTCTGCTGCTGTCGAGGCTTGTGCGGATGAAAGCCCAGCTCCCTGTAAAAGCTGTGTTACCCAACGTAAAAATTCAGGCTTTTTTAATGTCATAATCCCTTCTTTGGATCTTAAGTTTTCAGGGACCACTTCCAGAAGCCTGGGGGTTGTTCCAGGGCGACAAAGTACGGTACGTCTGATCAATACTTGTTGAATCAAAAGGAAAGATAGGTTCGAATTTCGTCGAAGTAATGGACGTCTCTGTTGGCCCCTTTACCAGAATAATGGTAGGTTTTGTCAACTGTTGATTCTTATCCGAGAAAGCAACTTTTCCAGATACTACGGTAATCAAGAGTTGATCTTTTTCAAGCTTCAAAAATAGATGAGAAAAAGGAAAAATTCTTACTCGGGACTGCCGAAAATTCAATTTCAAACCGGAAACAGCTGTGATAATTTCACTACCAAAGGGGACAGTGTCGCCTGATTGTATAGTCTGCCAAGTTTTTCCAGGTAAACGAACACCTGCTGAACCTTCTACCTGGCTCACCGGGAAGCTTGGAACTTGGGCCTCTAAACAAGGACTGAGACTAAGAAAAATTGATCCCAAGAAGAGCACCGATAGAAAATTTCGCTTGCCTACATATTTTATTATTATATTTTTCATCATTCTACATCTCCAGTACGAGATTCACACCAAATAAGGTTATGAGGTGCTGATCTGTAAAAGCTCCCGAAGCTGGGGATAAGAGGGCATACTCTCCCTGAAGATGCCACTCGCTGGTAGGTTTCCAATCTGAAGTAAGTTGAAATTCCGTTCCTAAATACCCTTCTCCTTGGTTAGGATTCAAATTCTGAAGATAGGGGGTATAGTAGGGCGTTAAAGCAGAATTCTGATTTTGCTTGCCAGTCTGAAACAATAAGGCTGATTGGAAACCTAAATGAAAGTGAGGCTTCAGTTGCGTCCAAAGTGAAAGACTAAGTTTTCCAGTATACCTTGGTGAAAGGAGAGGTAATGCCGCAGAAGGACTTTGGGGGGAAATAGGAACAGGTCCATTAGAAGAAGTTAAGTCAAAGGGCCATAAAGCTGAAGCCTTCAGGTCAACATGTGAAAATAGTTGAT